>JBNMOZ010000154.1:0-10264 GCA_051276005.1 Bradymonadia bacterium
CCGCATGAACAGCGCGCTCAACAAGATCCTCGGCGTGGTGCTCATCGCCCAGGTCGGCTTGGTCGCCTTCACCTGGGGCACCCGCGGCTCGGCGCCCCGCACCGACGCCCGCGCGTTGATCGAGACCCTCGAGGCCGACGCCGTCAGCGCGCTGCGCATCGAGGCCGCGCCGGCCAACAAGAAGCCCGCCGAGGTCGTCGAGTTGACCAAGAAGGACGGCCAGTGGGTGCTGCCCGGCGCCGATGACTATCCGGCCGACGGTAAGAAGGTCAAGAAGGTCCTCACCGCGCTCTTCGCCGGCCGCATCCGCGCGCCGATCGCCTCGAACGCCAGTAACCACAACGCCTTGGATGTCGGCGAGCGCACCTACGCGCGCAAGGTCACGCTGACCGCCGGCGACGCCACGCTCAACTTGGTCGTCGGCGCCGCGCGCGGCTCGGCCGCCCATGTGCGACGCAACGGTGAAGAGCAAGTCTACCTGTCGCGCGGCTTCTCGGTGGACGCCCTCAATGAGACCGCCGCGCCCTACATCGACACGACCTACCTCGACGTCACCGCCCCCGAGCAGATCATCGTGAAGAACCCGCGCGGCACGCTCACGCTCAACAAGGTCGAGGGCAACTGGACGCTGGCCGAGCTGCCCCCGGGCACCCCCGCCGATCCAGAGCGCGTCACCGCGTTCGTCGGCGCCGCGCGCAAGCTGATCATCGATCGCCCCGTCGGCAAGACGATCAAGCCGGAGTATGGCCTCGACACGCCGCTCGCCGCGCAGGTGATCCTCAAGAAGGGCGATAAGACCTACACCTACACCCTGGGCTCGGTCGAAGGCGGCAACCGCTACCTCAAGCGCAGCGACAACGACTGGGTGGTGTTGATCCCGACCTTCGCGGTCTCCAACCTGATGGATCAGGTGCCCCAGAACTTCATCAAGGAGGACCGCCCGGAGGCGGGTGGGATGCCGGGTGCAATGCCCGGAATGCCGCCGGGCATGAAGCTGCCGCCGGGCATGCAGCTGCCGGGCATGCCCTGACGCGGCCCGGCCTGCAGCCCTCGCTTATTCGGTCGAAGGGCAGTCGAGCATGTGGTGTTGCAAATAGACCGTCTTGTCCTCGCCCAACCAGGCAACCGACACCGTATTATTCGCCACGGCCATGACCGGCGCCCGCAGCGCGACGCCCGTCGACAACTCCGCATCAACCGTAAAACTGTCCTCGACGAGGCGGAGCAACCCGACCCGTCCGGTCAGGTCGTCCACGCCGCGCCACCCCACCATAATGCGCTCGGCATCGACGGTCGCGCCCGTCGGGCGATCGCCTTTAACCGGCCCAATCGTCCTCTGCTGTTCACCACTGAGCGTTCGGATGCCGATGCCGATGCCGATGTCGGGCATCGCGGGGTCGGGGTCGGTCTGCCAAAGCATGACGGCGCCATTCCTCTCGTCATCTGCAGCGACGCGCAAGCTGGTCATCCGGGGCCGTGTTGCCCCCGGTCCGAAGTCCCATAGGGGCAGCTCAACCGTCCCGTCCCCATGCACGGTCTTTGAGGCCAGCGAGTCCATCGTCGACCAAACGATCGTGAGCCGCTCTCCCCATAAGGCCGCCGCGAATCCGCCCGCCTGATTGTAATCCGCGGTATCGATCACAACGGGGCGCGCGACGGCGTCAAAGTCTGCTCGCACCGTGAACCAATGGGTCAGGTTGCGGTTGACGGTTGAGTGCGCGATGACCGCGATGCGTCCATCAGGATGCGCTTCGATCACACACTGTTGGGCTCCGACGAGGGGTGCAAACGCGCTCTGCGACGTAAAGCCACCGTCTTCGTCGAAGCTGACGCGCATCAAGTCGATGCCCGCTCGGTCGTCGCTTGCGCCGATGATGAATCTACCGCCATGCGTGACCATCATGGTCCTCAACCGGTTGTCGAGGTTGATGTCGAACGTGCGCGCATCGAGATTCAAGTCGGCTCGGTCGTAGACCTGCAAGACAGCGGGACTCGTGGGGCCATCGTTCGTCAGCACGGCCACGTGCCCATCGGTCGCCGAGATTTGCAGCACCATTGGGACATCGCTGACCTCGTGCTCTGCGATCGCTCGCGCGGGCCCAAGCTGCACAAACTCGTCGGTCCGGCCATCGCAGTCATCATCGAGCCCATTGCAGGTCTCGGGCGTCGAACAGCACAGCCCATCTACGCCCGCTTCGTCGATCTGACCGTCACAGTCGTCGTCGTCGCCGTTGCACGCCTCGGGCGTCGAACAGCACAACCCCTCTACGCCCGCTTCGTCGATCCGGCCATCGCAGTCGTCGTCGACGCCGTTGCACGCCTCGAGCGTCGAACAGCACAGCCCCTCTACGCCCGCATCAGTCAGCCCGTCGCCGTCGTTGTTTTGGCCATCGCATGGGTCCGAACCGTCGATGCGCATGTCGGGCAGGCGCGCGTCGACCTGCGCGTCGATGGGCAACGCATCGCGCGTCGCGTCAGGGGCTGTCGCGTCGACCTGCATGTCGCGCATGCCGGCGTCAGGAAGCTGCGCATCAAGGGGCAGGCAGTACCCCTGCTGACAGCTGCGCGCCGCCGGGCACCCTTTGTCATCCAAACAATCGTCCAACTGGGGCACGCAGCCCGCAGCCCACAGCCCAATGATCAACCCGATGCGCATGCACGCTCCTTGAAGTATGGATGCACTGGACCCGCCTCGTGCCATTGAGCGCAAAGCCAGATTGACGGATTGACGCGGGCGTGGATACGGTGCGCACCCGAATCGCCCTGTCAGGCATCTGCTCTGCGCCCTGGCTCCGGCATTGAAACCGGCCCGGCGCGCGACGCGCACGGCGCGAAGGATCCCGATGAGCTCGCTGACGCCGGTCGACGCTACCCCAATCACCAACTTCGAGCAAATGGTCGAATTCATCCGCGCGGGCGGCAAGACGCCCGACCGCTGGGTGATCGGGACCGAACACGAGAAGTTCGGGTGGTGGCCTGACCGCCAAACCTACCCGACCTATGACGACCCGCGCGGCATCGGCCCGCTGCTTGAGAGCCTCGAAGGCCAGGGCTGGCGCGCGACCCGCGAGGGCCCCGACATCATCGCCCTCGCCAAGGCGGGCGCCACGATCACGCTCGAGCCGGCCGGTCAGCTCGAGCTGTCGGGCGCCCCGGTCAGGACGCTGGCCGAGACGGCCGCCGAGACTGACGCGCACTTCGCCGAGCTCAAGGCGGCCAGCGCACAGTTTGGGTTGCAGTGGATGGGCATCGGGTCGGCCCCCGTTGGCACGCCCGCGCAAATGCCCCGCGTGCCCAAGGCGCGCTACGGCATCATGCGGCGCTACCTCGCCACGACCGGCCAATACGGCCTGCATATGATGCATTGCACCTGCTCGATTCAGGCGAACTTCGACTTCAGCGACGGGCAAGACGCGATGCGCATGCTGCGCGCGGGGCTCTACCTGCAGCCGTTGATGACCGCGGCGTTCGCCAACTCGCCGGTGGTCGAAGGCAAGCTGACCGACCTGCAGAGCTTCCGCGCCCGCATTTGGGAAGACACCGACAACGCGCGCTACGTCTTCCCCGCGACGCTGCTCGACCCCAACGCGACGCTCACCGATTACGTCAACTGGGCCCTCGACGTGCCGATGTACTTCATCGTCCGCGGCGGCGTGTACCTCGACTACACGGGGCGATCGTTCCGCCAGTTCATCGCCGAAGGGTTCGATGAATACACCGCGACCATGGGCGACTTCGCCCTGCACCTGTCGACGCTCTTCCCCGAGACGCGCCTCAAGCAGCACCTCGAGGTGCGCGGCGCCGACATGGGCGGGCGCGACGACGTCATCGCCATGCCCGCAGTGCACACCGGCATCTTCTACGACAAGCCGACCCTCGACGACTGTCTGCGCCTCTTCGACGGCGTCGACTACGCTGAGTGGTGGCGCGCGCGCCATGAGCTCTCCATCAAGGGCCTGCGCGCGACGCTGAACGGGCGCCCGATACGCGACTGGATGCTCGACGTGCTGACGCTGTCGCGGCAGGGATTGAGCCGCTACGAGCCCGGCGCGGCGCAGCACCTCGACTCGTTGACGGCGCGGGTCACCGCAGGCGAGAGCCCGGCCGATCGCATTCGTGCGACCTGGACCGGCGATGCCATGGCGCTGCCCGACCTGCTGCGCCTCGCCTAGGCGAGGCGCCTGCAGCGCAGTCGCCACACTCTGCTGGTCGAAGACGGCATTCTTCGTCGAAGCCTTGCAATCGCAACCGACGTGCAGGTAAACCGGCACCATGACTCTTTGTGCAAGGCGCTTGCAGTTACATATTGATTGCGTCACCACCCGACGCTGCCGCTGCGCCACCTCTGCGCGGGCTGTTCGGTCGTGACGGCTGCGCTGCTGCCCTTGTTGAGCGTCATCCTGGCGCAACCCATCCTGACGCCAGATGAGCAGGCGGCCATCGACGCGGCCTTCGCTGCCCCAACGCGACCCGTGCTGACCGCCAACCGAACGCCACCCCCCAACAGCAACCCGCGCATCGCGCTGATCCTCGACGTGGCCGCCGCGGTCTTCGACGGCGCCCCCGAACAGACCGGCGCGCACGATCCCAATAAGACGGGGTTCACGCTGCAGCAGCTCGAGATGCATCTCGAGAGCACTGTCGATCCGTACTTCGAGCTGCAGGCCAACATCGTCTTCGCCCAGTTTGGCGTCGAGGTCGAAGAGGCCTACGCCCGCACCTTGGCGCTGCCGGGTGATCTGCAGGTCAAGGCCGGCCAGTTCCTCACGGCGATGGGCCGGCTCAACCCGACCCACCCCCACGCTTGGCAGTTCCTCGACCAGCCCCTCGTCAACGGCAAGTTCTTCGGCGGCGAAGGCAGCCGGGGGATGGGCGCCGAGCTGTCCTGGCTCAGCCCCCTGCCCTGGTACGTGCTGATCTCGGGAGCCGCCCACGACGCCGCCGGCGGCTGCTGTGCGCGCAGCTTCTTCGGCGGTGAAGACCTGGGCGTCGCGGGCGTGGGCGACCTGCTCTACACCACCCGGCTCGAACAGTTCTTCCCGTTCAACCCCAGCCTGTCGCTCAGCTGGGGCCTCAACGCCCAGCACGGCCCCAACGCGACCGGCAACGACAACCGCACCGCGATCTACGGCAGCGACCTGTACCTGCGCTGGCGACCGATCGGCGATCCGGGGCGCCTGAGCGTGTCGTGGCAGACCGAGGCGTTCTATCGCACGCGCCAGGTGCCCGCGGATCGACTCGAAGACATGGGCCTGTACAGCCAGGTTGTTGTCGAGTTCGCCCTGCGATGGGCCATAGGCGCGCGCGTCGAGCACGTCACCGGCATCTCAAACGATCCCCTCGACCCCGATTGGACCGCCCACCGGCAGCGCTACGCGGCACAAGCGACCTTCTATCCCTCCCACTTCTCGCGGCTCCGGCTGCAGGCCTCGCTCGACGATCGCGGCGCGGTGCAAGTGCCCGCGGTCATGCTCGGCCTCGAGACGCTGATCGGCGCCCACGGCGCCCACGGATTTTGACATGCGCAGACTGCTCTCGCTGCTCCTGCTCGCCCCGCTCTTCGTCTGCGTGACCGCCGCGCATGCCCAACTCAAGGTGGTGACGACGCTGTCGGACCTCGCGGCGCTCGCGGCCGAGGTGGGCGGTGAGCACGTGCAGATCACCCACCTGGCCGCGCCCCAGGAAGATCCGCATTACGTCGATCCGCGCCCCAGCTTCATTCTGGCGCTCAACCGGGCCGACGTACTCATCATCAACGGGCTCGAGCTTGAGGCCGCGTGGCTCGCGCCGCTGCTCGTCCAGGCCCGCAACCCGAAGATCCAGCCAGGCGCGCCCGGCTATATCGACGCGTCAACGGCCGTGCAGCCGCTCGAGGTGCCCGTCACCGTCGACCGCGGCCAGGGCGACATCCACGGCGGCGGCAACCCGCACTTTCTGGTCGATCCCCGCGCCGCCCGCGCGATCGTGGGGCTGATCGGCAAGCGCCTCGTCGTGCTCGACCAGCCCAACGCGCTGACCTATGCCCGCAACGCCCAGACCTTCGAACTGGCGCTCAAGGCGGTCGCCGAACTGCAGCGCAAGCGCTTCGACGCGCTTGCCCCAGAGAAGCGCCGCGTCGTCGCCTACCATCAGTCGCTCAGCTATCTGTGGCGCTGGCTCGGGCTCATCCAGGTGCAGACCATCGAACCCAAGCCGGGCATCCCACCAAACCCGGCCCACACCGCGCGGGTCCTCGCGACGATGAAGGCCCAGAAGGCCAGCGTCATCGTGCAGGAGGAGTTCTACCCGGCCAAGATCTCGCAAACGCTGGCGCGGCTGGCCGGTGGCACCGTGGTCAAGCTGCCCGGCGGCACCCGCTTCGCCGACGGCGAGCGCTACATCACACGCGTCAAGCGCGTCGCGGATTTGCTCTATGCTGCGCTGCGCTAGCCTGCTCGTTGGCGTGATCGCGCTGGTCGGATGTGCGTTCGAGGACGGCGACCCCTGGGGTCAAGCCGAGCTGAGCCTCACCGTTGAGATGCCCGTCCCGCTCGACCGCCGAGTGGGCGACGACATTCGAACCAGCACCGACTTCCTGGTCGAGATTGAGCACTTCGCGGTCACCATCGACGCGATGACGATGCTGAGCACGGGCACCGACGCGGCGGCCTTCGACCCCGCCAACCCGCCGCCCGGCTACAGCTTTTGCCATAACGGGCATTGCCACTCCGACGATGGCCGGCTGGTCGACTACGCCGAGATCAGCATCGAGGCGGCCGACGGCCAGATCGCGCTGGTAGCGGGCGTCGACCAGACGGTCACCATCGAGCCGGGTGCCCCTGCCGTCGACTTGGCCGTGCAATGCGATCCGTGCAGTTTGGCGCGGGGCACGCTCGCGGCGGCCGAGGTGCGCATCTCTCGCGTCCATCTGCGTGGTCGGGTGCGCGACGCCCGCACCGCAGGCGCGCAGCGGCTGGCTGAGCCCATGGCCTTCGACATCGAGATTGATGCGGCCCAGGCCTTCACGGCCAGCGTCCCGCTGGATCGACGCATCGGGCGCGGTGAAGCCGTCGCCGTATCCCTGCGCTTCGCCTTGTCGCTGCCCGCTCAGACCCTCGACGACATCGATTGGCTGCGGCCTGAGCCCGAAGACCTCCTTGAGAGCGTGCGCGCGCGTGCTGCGCTGCGCACCGAGTCCGACGATTGATCACCCCGGAGAGCGTCATGCGCCTGTTCCTCTACCTTTCCCTTTGCCTGATCGCCTTCACCACCGGTTGCGATGAAGACACCGCGGCCCCGGCGGAGCCCGCGCCCAACCTGGCCGAAGAAGCCTGCGAGCACACCGTGCAAGGCCCGTTCGCCGACGTCGACGCGGCCCTCGATGTCGGCGACGCGCCGGCCGTGACCTTTCCACACACCGCGACGCGCGTCGCGCTGGCCGGCGGCGACGATCAGCAGTACGTTCGCTTCGACGCGCCCGAGGCCGGCGAGTACACTATCTTCCTCAGCACTGATTTGCCCATCAGCCTGAGCGACGCAAATGGCGACGCCTTCTCGCTCATGAGCGGCGTAGTCGATGGCTGCACCGAAGTCGCCATGCAGCATGCGGTCGACCTGCCGGTCGGCAGCGTGTTTATCGGCCTGACGGCGCCCTCTGCGAGCACGGTCTCCATCGTCGTGGAAGAGGCCGAGCACTCCGATGAAGAGCACTCCGATGAAGAGCACTCCGATGAAGAGCACTCCGATGAAGAGCACTCCGATGAAGAGCACTCCGATGAAGAGCACTCCGATGAAGAGCACGCAGACGAGTAGCACCAGCATGACGGCGCGCAGCACGCGCATGAGGAGCACATCGGTGACGCGCACGACGCCCAACAGCACGGCGGGCCCAGACGTCGCAGGCACACCGGCGCTGCTCGCCACCCGCGCCCTCGAAGTCGGCTACGATCGCCGGCCCCTGCTTCCGCCCTTCGACCTGCGGGTCGACGCCGGTCAAATCTGGGCAGTCATCGGCCGCAACGGTGGCGGCAAGTCCACGGTACTCAAGACGCTATTGGGCCTGTTGCCACCGGTCGGCGGTCGCATCGAGCGCCACCCGAACACGCGCATGGCGTACGTCCCGCAGCGTGAAGACCGAGACGGCGGCATGCCGGGCCGCGTCATCGACTTCGTGCGCGCCGGGCTCGACCGGCGCTGGAGCTTCTTGACCCCCCGCTGGGGTGGCGACGACGGCGCGGTGCAGCGCAGCATGACGCAGACCAACACGCTCGAGCTGGCGAAGCAGGACTTCGAGACGCTCAGCGAAGGGCAGAAGCAGCGCGTCCTCGTCGCGCGTGCGCTGGCCAGCGAGCCGCAGATCATGCTGCTCGACGAGCCGTCCAGCGCGATGGATCCGATCCACGAAGAGGCGCTCTTCGACCTGCTGCATACGCTGTCGCACGCCCGCAGCCTCGCTATCGTGGTCGTCAGCCATCAGCTCACCTTCATCCCGCGCTTTGCGACCCATATGATGCTGGTCGACAAAGACGACGCCGTGGTCGAAATCGGCGATCGCGCCGCGGTGCTGACCTGCGGCGCCTGCCGACGCAAGTATGGCAACCTGCTGCCCGAGGCCGCCGTATCGCATGCATGATCTGCACGCCCCGCAAGACCTCAGCCTCTTCTTTGACAGCTGGATCTTGTTTCGTGAACCGGCCCTCGCGGGCGCCATCGCCGGTGCCCTGCTGGGCATGCTCGGCGTCTACGTGGTGCTGCGACGGGTCGTCTTCCTCAGCGCGGCGGTCTCGCAAGCGGCGGGGCTCGGCGTCGCGCTCAGCGCATACGCCAAGCTGCACCTCGGGGTCACCGGCTGGCTCGCGTCGCCCACGCTCGGCGCCGTCCTGCTCACCGCCCTCGCAGTGCTCCCCTTCATCGGCGGTCGCGCCCACGCCCGCCGTGACGCGCTCCTCGGGGCCATCTGGCTGCTCGGCTCAGCCGGCACGCTCATCATCGGCTCGCGGATCGTCGCCGAGCTCAGTGACATCCAGGACTTGCTCTTCGGCACGGCCGTCGCGGTCATCCCTGCCGACTTCCAGCGCCTGTGGATCGTCGCCGCGATCATCGGCGTCGTGCATCTTTGGTGGCATCGCGGCTTCGCGGCAGCGTCATTCGAACGCGACAGCGCGCGGGTCCGCGGCATGCCGACGCGGCTGCTCGACGTCGTCCTCTTCGCCACCTTGGCCCTGGCCATCTCGGTCTGCACCCGCATTCTGGGCGCGCTGCCGACGTTTGCCTTCATGATCTTGCCCGCCATGAGCGCCTTGGCCATCGCCTGGAACGTGCGCAGCGCGCTGGTGATGGCCGTCGGCCTGGGCGCAATCACGGGCTTTGGGGGCTATCTGCTGTCGTTTCGCTACAGCCTGCCGGTCGGCGCTGCGCAGACCCTGCTCGGCCTGGGCCTGCTGGTGCTCGTCTCGGTGCTCGGCGCCGCCGCCCGCATGGCGCGCGCTCGTCTCGCCTGACGCGCCGCCGCCCGCATGGCGCGGTCTCGCCTGACGCGCCGCCGCCCGCATGGCATGCGCTCGTCTCGCCTGACGCGCCAACATCCCTTTCAGCTTGCCCGGCAGTCCGGACACGCCCCCCGCAACTGCACGGTCGCGCTCTCCACCGACGCCGACCATGGACCCGTCATCGACAGGCTCGCCGACAGCGCGGCCGGCAGGCAGGCAACCCGCCCGCAGTCTTCGCACACGAAATGCGGATGGCGATGCACGTCGCCGTCGGGACTCGCCAGGGCGTAGCGATCTTGGCCACCCGCGCGACTGACGACCGCCGAGACCCCGACCGACGTCAGCTTGACCAGGTTGCGGTACACCGTCGCTGGATCCCAGTCGGTGTCGCCGAGTTGCGTGAGCACTTCACTGTGAGACAAGGGCCGATTGGCCTCGGCCAGCGCGCAGAGCACAGCCAGCCTCGGCGCCGTCACTCGCAGGCCATTCGCCTGCAGCAAAGCGCGCGCTTCAGTCTTCGGCAGCCGCATGAAAGCTCTCTCAGGGAATGCGAAGCAACGGGCAGGAGTCTAGGCAAACCGACCAGCAATCGCAATCCGCGCCTGCAGGGGCGTGGCTTGCTCGACAGCGCAGGGTAAGCGAGGCGCCGCGAGACACAAGGCGCGCAATGAGCCCCGTGGCCTGTGCGTGCTCTCTGGCGTCGCCCATCGCGAACCCGAGCGCGCTGCACCGGGCCGGCGGCGTCCCAACGCCCTCCACCACACAGCGTGAGAGCAGCATTCTGCCCGCGTACCGGC
>JBNMOZ010000155.1:0-10185 GCA_051276005.1 Bradymonadia bacterium
GGCCGCGCGCCGCGCCGCGCTCATGCAGCGGCATCCGCTCGCGATTCACATCGACGCGGGCAGCGCCCCTGGCCGCAACTACCCGGCGAACCCCTATCCGTTCCGGGCCAGCAGCCACTTCCTGTACTTGGTCGGCGCACCGCTCGAAGGCGCGACGCTCTGGCTCGCCAACGGCGAGGCCACCATCTACGTGCCGCAGTTGCCCGACGGCGACGCCCTCTGGCATGGCGCCCGCCTCAGCATGGCGGCCCTCGCCGACGTGCTCGGCTGCGCTGTTCGAGCCTTGGACCATCTGCCCGATGGGGGCGCGACGCCCGCCGACCCGAGCCTCGCGGACGCGCTGATCGCCGCGCGCCTCGTGCATGACGCGGCCGCGCTGAACGGCCTGCGGCTCGCCGCCAGCGCCACCGTCGATGCCCACCTCGCCGGCATGCGCAGCACGCGCGTGGGCGAGCGCGAGTGGTGCGTGCGCGCCGCCATGGACGCGGCGATGCGCCGACACGGGATGGGCTGGGCTTATCAGCCGATCGTCACCGTGCACGGCGAGGTGCTGCACAACCACCACCACCATCACGTCATGGCCGACGGCGACTTGTTGCTCGCCGACGTGGGCGCCGAGAGCCATGGCGGTTGGGCCGGCGACGTGACCCGCACGTGGCCCGTCAACGGCCGATTCTCGCCGACCCAGGCCGCGATCTATGAGGTCGTGCTCGCCGCGCAGATCGCCGCCATCGACGCGGCGCGTCCCGGCGTGCGCTATCGCGACGTGCACCTCACCGCCGCCCGCCAGCTCACCGTGGGCCTCGTCGATCTGGGCATCTTGCGCGGCGACGTCGACGAGCTGGTCGCCGACGACGTGCACGCGCTGTTCTTCCCCCATGGCGTCGGCCACGTGCTCGGCCTCGACGTGCACGACATGGAAGACCTGGGCGATCGCACCGGCTACCCGGCGGGGCGCACCCGATCGGACCGCTTCGGGCTGGGCTACTTGCGACTCGATCGTGACCTCGAGCCCGGCATGGCGGTCACCATCGAGCCCGGCTTCTACCAGGTGCCTGCGCTGCTCGACGATCCCGCCCGCACCGCCAAGGCAGGCGATCGGTTGCGCCGCGATGTGCTGGCGAAGTTCGCCGACGTGCGGGGCATTCGCGTCGAAGACGACATCGTGATCACCGCCGGCGCGCCCGAGGTGCTGACCGCGGCGGCCCCTAAGACGATCGCCGCGGTCGAGGCCGAGATGCGGCGATGAAGGTGACGGCTAAGGGCCTGACTCTTCTCGCCGTCCTCGGCCTCTCAGCCTGCGATGACGGTGGGCAAGTCGGCTCTGAGGACGCGGGCCCAGGCGCAGGCGGCTCTGCCGGCGGCGGCGACGCGGGGCCCGGCAGGGATGGCGCCGCTGACGGGGGCGGCGAAGCGGGTGAAGGCGGCGAAGGCGGCGCGGGTGAAGGCGGCGCGGGCGGCGCGGGCGGCGCGGGCGGCGCGGGCGGAGGCGCAGCGCTGCCCGATCCACCCGACCCGGCGCTGCTCGACATCGACACCATCATGAGTCGCGTCGATCCCTTCATCGGCACCGGCGGCTTTGGCTTCAACTACGCCGCCCAGACCCCTGCCGCGCAGGTGCCGCTGGGCATGGTGCGCCTCGGCCCCGACACCACGCGCAACGGCGCGCACGTCGATTTTCATCACTTCAGCGGCTACTACTTCGACGATCCGCAGGTGCGCGGCTTCAGCCACACCCACTTCGTGGGCACCGGCATCGTCGACTACGGCAACATCCGCGTGCTGCCCTGGCGCGATCTCGATCCCGAGGCGGCGCCCGGCGGTCTGTTCACCGCGGTCGACAAAGACACCGAGCGCGCGCACCCGGGCTACTACAGCGCGCAGCTGCCCGACCAAGACGTGCGGGTCGAGCTGACCGCCACCCGCCGCGCGGGCCTTCACCGCTACACGGCGGGACAGGCGGGCCGCGTCTACCTGCTCATCGACGCGGCGGCCTACGTGATCGGCGGCGAGGTCATCGAAGCGTCGATCCAGCACGCCGGGGCCACCGTCGAAGGCGCGGTCACGTATCGCGGCCCGCTGAGTGGCCGCTCGCGCCCGTTTACCCTGCATTTCTCAGCGCGCACCAGCCAGACGCCGGTCGAGAGCGGGGTCTGGGACGATCGCGGCGTGCGGCCCAGCGTGCAGAGCGCCGTGGGCGACGGGGCGGGCGCGGTGGTGGGCTTCGACGTCGACGCCGGCGAGGCCATCGAGCTGCGCGTGGGCGTCTCATACATCGATTTGGAGCAGGCCCGCGCCAACCGCGGCGAGGTCGACGGGCGCACCTTTGAAGAGGTCGCCCAGGCGGCCTGGGATGAGTGGGTCGCGCTGCTCGAAAAGGTGCGCATTGGCGGCGGCACCGAGCAGCAGCAACGCGTCTTCTACACCGCGCTCTACCACAGCTACACGATGCCCACGCAGCTCGACGAGGGCGGGCGCTATCGCGGCCTCGACGGCGAAGTGCATGGCACCGACACGCGCTATTTTACCGACCTTTCGCTGTGGGACACCTTCCGCACGCTGCACCCGCTCTACATCTTGATCACGCCCGACATTCAGCGCGACGTGCTGCACTCGCTCATGCAGATGGGCCGCGACGGCGGACACATCCCGCGCTGGCCGGCGGGCCTGAGCTACGGCGGCAGCATGATCGGCACCAGCGCCGACATGCTCTTCGCCGGCAGCGCCCTCAAGGGCATCGACGGGATCGACTACGACGCCGCCTTCGATCAGCTGTTGCTCACGGCCAACGCCCCGACCCCGCCCGGCAGCCAGTTCACTGGCCGCCGCGGCGTCGCCGAGTACCTCGAGTTGGGCTACATGCCCACCGAGAACGGCCAGGAAGGCTCGGTGTCGCGCACGCTCGAGTACGTCTATTCGGACTGGGCGCTCGCGAACCTGGCCGATCATCTCGGCCGGCCCGAGGCGGGCGGTCTGCGCGCGCGATCGACCCATTACCGCAACCTGTTCGATCCCGAGCAGCAGCTCTTCGCGCCGCGGACGCGTGCCGGTGAGTTCCTCGAGGTCACCCCGCACATCCTCTACATGTTCGACGGCCCATACGTGGAAGGCAGCGCGTGGCATTGGCGCTTCTCGGCGCTGCACGATCCCGTCGGGCTGGCCGCGTTGTATGGCGGCCCTGACGCCCTCGCCGACGTGCTCGACATCTACTTTGAGCGCTCTGGCCTCGGTCAGGGCACGCTCGATCACCGCGTGCCCGACGTCTACTTCTGGCACGGCAACGAGCCCGGGCTGCACGTCGCCTATTTGTGGAGCGCGGTGGATCGCCCCGACACCGGCGCCGACTGGCTGCGCGCGATCCAGACGCAGATCTACCTCGACACCCCCGAAGGCATGCCGGGCAACGACGACGGCGGCACCTTGTCGAGCTGGTACATCTTCAGCGCGCTGGGCCTGTATCCGGTGGCGGGCAGCGATCGCTATCGCATCGGCACGCCGCTGTTCCCCATCGCCGAGGTGCAGACCGCGGCCGGGCCGTTGACCATCCGAGCGCCCGGCGCGAGCGTGGATCGGCGCTACGTGCGCCGCGTCGAGATCGACGGGGCAGGGCACGCCGGCTGGACGCTGCGACACGCTGATTTGCTGGGGGCCGAGACGCTGTATCTGAACATGAGCGACGCTCGGGTTGATGAGTGAGCACGGCGGCCCTCGGTCTGGCCGGGCAATGGCATTCGATCGATGAAGTGCTGCGCGAGATGCCCCGTGATGCGGGGCTCAACTGGCCCATCGGGCGCCATATTTTATTGGGGTGATGTATCGACGGTGAAGTGCGCAACGGCGGCTGGGCGCAGGCGTACTGAAGCCTGCGCGGCCGCTTCGATCTCGACGACATGGCCGAGACCTGTGCGCCCTTGCGCGAGAGCCCGCGGCAGCGCGGGCGACTGCAGCGCTTGAGCGACCAACTCAGCGGCGCCTTTCATGCGGCTTGAGGCGTACATTTGGGCCCAGCGCGACGATGCCAAGCTGGCCGAAGTGATCGCTGTCGGGCTGCCGACGACGGCACCCTGGCCCTTGTGCAGCGAGCGCTCGAGCGCGGCGTCGACCCAGACATTGAAGACGCCGAGGGCGACCCGCCCCTGATGGACGCCTTGGGCCGCCAAGAGGGGGCCGTGCGGGATGCGATCCCCGACGCGTTGATCGCGGCGGGCGCCGAGGTGAACCGACGCGATTGGCTGGGCCGCCTGACCCCTCAATGTGCAGCGCGGGCGACATTGACTTGAGGCCAGGGGGGCGAGGGTGGCGATTGTTCGACGCGCTGCGGTGACTGTCGCTGTGCGTTGATGTACAACGGGGAGGCGTGATCGGGCGGGTCAAACGACGCCCGCGATTGCGTTGACCGCCCGCGGGCGGCCGCGCTTCGTAAACCCCGGTCGGGTCGTTGGGCCTGCAGCCCGCCTCATCGCGAAAGAAAGTGACCGTCATGCGATTTCTCCTGATCTTGAGCCTCCTTGCGTGGGGGTGCGATTCTGAAGATGACGGCGCGAGCGCCGACGCGGGTGTTGATCCGCAGCCGACGGCCGAGCCGGCCCCGCAGCCGACGGCCGAGCCGGCCCCACAACCGACGGCCGAGCCCGCGCCGCAGCCGACGGCCGAGCCCGACCCGCAGCCGACGGCCGAGCCGGCCCCGCAGCCTGCGCCCGAGCCGGCCCCGCAGCCTGCGCCCGAGCCGGCCCCGCAGCCTGCGCCCGAGCCGGCCCCGCAGCCCGCGCCCGAGCCGGCCCCGCAGCCGGACGCAGAGCCCGAACCGCCCATCCGTGAGCCCGCCCGCCACCGAGTCGCCGCCGAAGTGTGCGACGACGTGCGTCCGCCGGGCTTCGAGGGTGAGCCCCGAGAGGGCGCCGAGTGTGCCCAGGATTCAGACTGCGTCGACGGTGAAAACGGACGCTGCACGGCCGGCCGCTTCATCTTTTGCTCGTACGACCATTGCTTCGCTGACGATGAGTGCGGCAATGAGAATGGCGGCGGGGTCTGCGGGTGCGAGGGGGCTGCGTTAGACGACGGGAACGTTTGTCTGGGTGGCGACTGTCGAGTCGATGCCGACTGTGGCCGGGGTGGGTTCTGCTCGCCCACATTCGGCGGCTGCGGCAACTTCGCCGGTGTGGTCGCCTACCACTGCCACACGCCCCAAGATGAGTGCATCGATGACGCCGAGTGCGTCGCCATGCCCCAAGGCTACTGCGCGTTCGCGCCAGAGCGTGGCCTTTGGGCCTGCAGCTACTCTCAGTGCGTTGGCAAGTAGCTGATCGAATCGAATTTAGAGACCCGCGTCTGATCCGCGCGCAGACGCCCCCCTCAGTGGCGCACCGCGACTCACGTTGATTCCGGCGATGGGCATGAATCACAGAGTCCGGCGTCGGCCGGCGGGGCTTAGGGTGCATCAGCGCTGGCCTCGCGCTCGTCTCGACGGGGGCACCGGCCGAGGTCCTGGCCCTCGATTCGCGACTGTTGCACGCTAAAGAGTCCGATACGTAGCGTCCGCGCGGCGCTCGATTTACAGCCTGGAGTCGAGCCCTGTGAGCGAGTCATCTCCCCCGTCTGGCCCTGTCCCGCTGCGCGACAAGATCGCCTTTGGGCTGGGCATGCTCGCCAACCAGATGTTCCCGGCCGTGCTGGGCATCTTCATGGTGGTGCTGGTGCAGGACCTCGGGTTCCCCGGCTGGATGTGGGGCATCCTCTTCTTCCTGCCGCGCGTCTTCGACTCCTTGACCGATCCGATCATGGGCTTCATCTCGGACAACACCCGCTCGCGCTGGGGCAGGCGGCGGCGATACGTCTTCATCGGCGCCGTGATCATGGGCGTGGCGTTCATCCTCATGTGGCAGCTGCACCGCGAGAACTCCGTCACCTACAACTTCGTCTACTTCCTCGTGTGGTCCCTCGTCTTCTATCTGGGCCTGACCATCTTCAGCGTGCCCTACGTCGCGATGGGCTACGAGATGAGCACCGACTTCCACGAGCGCACCAACATCATGGCGGTCGCCCAATGGGTCGGGCAGTGGGCGTGGGTCATCGCGCCGTGGTTCTGGGTGGTCATGTACGACCCCGAGTGGTTCGAGTCGGCCGAGGTCGCGACCCGAACGCTCGCCGTCTGGGTGGGCATCGTGTGCATGTGCCTGGCGATGGTGCCGGCGCTCTTCTTGAAGAGTGAGTCCAGCGAGGATGGCGACTACGCGCCGCTGACCTGGGCCAACATGGGCGGGGCGCTGCGCGGCATCCTGACGGGCTTTCGAGAGGCGTTCCAGCTGGTGCCGTTTCGTCGCCTGTGCGTCGCGACCTTCTTCGTCTTCAACGCGTTCAACACGGTGGCCGCCTTCTCGTTCTTCATCGTCGTGCACTACGTCTTCGCGGGCAACGTCACTGGCGCGGGCATCTGGCCGACGCTCTTCGGCTGCGTGGGCGCCTTGGTCACGACCTTCGCGGTGATCCCGGTGGTGGCCTACATGTCGAAGACTTGGGGCAAGAAGCGCACGTTCATTCTGTCGCAGTCGGTCTCGGTGGTGGGCTACATCCTGCTCTGGTTCCTCTTCGTGCCCGGCAAGCCCTACCTGTTCCTCTTCGCGTTGCCGTTCTTCTCGTTCGGCATCGGCAGCCTGTTCACGCTCATGATGTCGATGACGGCCGACGTCATCGATCTCGACGAGCTGAACACGGGCCTGCGCCGCGAGGGCCTGTTTGGGGCCATCTACTGGTGGATGGTGAAGTTCGGGTTCGCGATCGCGGGCTTGCTGAGCGGCGCGATCCTCTCGATCGTCGGCTTCGACGCGGTGGCCGCCACCCAGACTGACGCGGCCCTGACCGGCCTGCGGCTCTTCTTCTCGGGCCTGCCCATCACGGGCACGCTGATCGCCATCTGGGTGATGCGAGGCTACAAGGTCAACGAGGCCCGCGCCCTCGAGATCCGCGCCGAGCTGGACGCCCGCCACGCTGCCGAGCCGCCGGCCTAGAACCGAACCAGGCCCGGAGCATGCCCCGATCCAGGCGGTCGCCGCGGGCGCGTCGGTTCGAGCAGCTTGGGTTCCGCTGGGTTCGCCGAGGCTTAGAGTGTGCGTGTCACTCTGTACGTTTGCCGCTTTCCCTCTGAAGCGGGACGGCTCTCAAGAAGTCCGTCCCTGACCATTGGCCGAACGTAGTGCACCCGCAGCGTTTCGGGTTTGCGTTTGAGCGCCTGGCTGAGTTCCAACAGGGTGCGAGAATCCTCTGTACAGGCAATTTGAATTGCCTCAATTACACGCACGCGCGGTGCGGAACCAGTCGAGCGGACGCCAAGGATTACGGGGTGCTGCGCCCAGCTGTCTAAGCTCTGCGCATTTGCGATTTGCGCGGGTATATGTGCGATTTGTACGGGTGTATTTGCGCCCTGCGAGAGTCGGTATAGGCCTCGTCGGCCTCCGCTCGATTCAATGGCTTGCCACCTCTTCAACTTTTGCAGCAGAAGAGTGATCTCACGGGTGTGTTGGCCAGTCGCTTCAACAAGGCGCGAATGCGTTGCCTCGCCCTCGACCAGCAAGGTGACGAGCGCAATACGACCCGGTTCGCCAAGCTCTCTGAATCTATTCGGCATTCGACGTTTGATCTCGGCCAGAGCTTCGGGTGGCAACAGGCTCTCGTTGCGCAGCAGCAGAGAGGTCAGCCCCAACTGCGCGTCGTCGCTCAGTGCCGGCTCCATCCAATGTTGCGCCTGCCAGGCGGCCCGAATCTTGGGTCCGCCTGATCCTCCTCGTTCCCCCAGTTGCAGATGCCTGAACAGGCCCTGCAACGTCGGATTACGCGGAACGCTGACACCGCCAAGCCAGACCTGCTCGGCTGGAACCAGCAGTGTTCCGGGGTTATTCATCTCGAAGCCGGTACTCCGCTGCACGATGCGGACGCCCGTATGGCCCTTGTAGTCGGCGTGGACAAGCGCGTTGACGAGCGCCTCTCGCAGCGCCTCATGCACCGGCGTCTCGTCGCGGCGAAACAAGTCTGGATCGAGCGCGAAGGGCACCTTCACATGCGCATGCAGCTTACGAATGACACGCATGTAGACCTCGAAGAGGTTCGCGTTCCACATGCCGTCGGGATGGACCCTGTCAATCCAACGCGCGTCGGATTCATCTTCTTGAACGTAGGACAGATGAAAATACGGGAGACGCTCCTTGATCGCCTGCTCTTGGCCGAGCATCAGCAACCCCGCAAGCGTGGGCCCCGTCGTTCCCCGCTCCCGGTCAACGCCCATGGCGCCGACTCGGCGGAGAAAACCACTCTCATCCTCGAGGAGATACGGATGATCCGGGCGATGCGACCGAAACAGGTTTCGGTATCGCCGCACGCTCTCTGGGTCGAGGTCGTGGAGGCCCAAATGGGCCTGAACCTGTGAGTCTGAGTCGCCATCCGCATCAGCGATCATGCGCCGAACTTGGTCGACTGGCAGGTGGTGATCACCTTCGTGCATTCGCACGTAGGTTCCTTTGCCCTTTCGCTGAGCGAAGGGGTTCGGGCCGAGATAGACGGGGCGCTGCCGCCGATCTGCTCTGGGAACATGGATCACGATCGCCGCTTTGCCGCCGCGAGAGATTCGATGCACGCCCGATTCGGTGATGACGTTCGCGCTGACCTTGTCTTTGCTTCCAAGCGCACTGAAGAGGTCGCGCTCAACAGCATCCGGGTCTGTCATGCCGTCGAACTGCAAGCGGCCGTCGCTGAGTTCGCGAACGCCGAGGGCGATATAGCCAACGTTGCCGTTCGCCATCGCTGAGTAGGTGTCCCAGAAAGAGTCGGGCAGATGGCCTTTGCCGTCACGCCCATGCGCCTTCTTCGCTTCGATAGACCAGCCTTCACGCAGGCCTTCAAGGTCTTCGAGGGCCAGGCTCAAGACGAGTCCTCCAACTTCCTCAGAACCGAACCAGCACGCCGGCGCTGCCCGGCCCGATCCAGGCGGTCGCCGCGGGCGCGTCGTCATCCACCGCGTCCCAGATCACGAGCCCCAGGCCCACGGCGACCAAGCTGCCCGCGGCGATCCAAGCGGCGATCTTCTGGTCGCCCGCGCTCTGGATATCGTCGGCGAGGCTGTTGGCGCGCGCGGCCGATCCGTCGGGGTTGGCCAGCTCATCGCTGCGCTCCTCGGTGGCCTCGTCTGCCTGGTCGCGCAGGTAGAACCCCACGCCGCCCAGGCTCGCGCCGACGCCGATGAGGCTGTAGCCGACCACGCTCTTCCAGACGGAGTTGCGGGCGACCAGCTTGGGTTTGGTCGGCTCGGGATCGGGCGCCGGCTTGGGCGCGAACGCAGTGAACTGCGCCGTCGTCTGGGTGCGCGCGACCACCGTCGCCGTGCTCTGCGTGATGACCGCGCCATTGCGCCGCAACGTCAGCGCCACCTGGCCCTTGGGCACGGTGCGGAACGTCGCCGGGCATGCTTTGGAGACGCCGTTGAGCATCACGTCGCTGCCCACCTGACACTCCACGACAAGGTCGCCGCAATGGTTCGCCTCGAGCAGCTTGACGCGCGCCCGGATCTTCTTGGCGGCCTTGGGAGACTGGTCGATCAGCGCGGCGCGTTCATAGGCTTGGATGGCCTCGCCGATGCGATTGAGCTGGTCGAACGATCGCGCGACGTAGGTCTGCACCATCGGCAGCGCAGCGCTCATCTTCTCGGCCTTTGCCCGCTCGCGCATCTCTTCGAAGCAAGACAGCGCCTCGGCATAGCGCGTCTGCTTGAAGGCGTGCTTGCAGGCCGCCAGCGCGGTATCAAAGTCGGCTGCCTGGGCAGGTGTGGCGCCCAGAATGGCCATCAGGCCGAGGGTCCTAATCATTCCAGTCCTCATCGTCGACGCGGTACTTCGCCTGGGTCGCCGGCGCGGCCTTGGTTGCCGGGGCCACTCTCTTTGCCGTCGTGGCGGGTGTGGCCGCCCGCGGCGCTTTGGAGCGTGGCTTTCGAGTCGGTGTCTTGGTCGATGGCGCAGCGGTAGACGGTGCCGTCGCGGGCGCCGCGGTCGCGGGCGCCGCGGTCGTGGGCGCCGCGGTCGTGGGCGCCGCGGTCGCGGTCGCTGGGGCTGCGGTCGCTGGGGCTGCGGTCGCCGGCGCGCTCGAAGACGGTCCAACGCCAGCGTCATCGGCCCACGGCGCCCAGATGAACACGCCCGCGCCCAC
>JBNMOZ010000156.1:0-10164 GCA_051276005.1 Bradymonadia bacterium
CGGCCCAAGTCGAGGTGCGCTGATCGCCGCGTCTCTGACTGGCGCGTCTCTGACTGGCGCGTCTCTGTTCGGCGCATCGCTCAACCGCAGGCGGATCAGGCGTAGTTCTCGGCCTCGAACCACAGCGCGAGGCGCCGATCGACCATGGCGTACGCCGTCTGCGGTGGGGGCAGCTCGAACCGCTCTGGATCAGGCACCGGACCGTAGACCGAGGCGTTCTGGCGACGCAGGAACGGGCGCGCCCGCGGCCGATACTTCAGGTTCTTCTTCCACTCCAGCACCGTCTCGATCGGCAGCCGATAGTCGTGCACCTGCACCAGCAAGTCGGTCAGCACGCGGGTGAACCAGTCGCGGCAGAGTTCGGGCGGCGGCACCGCAAAGCGTCGACACATCTGCCCCTCGGACGCGGCGTCGGCGGGGGCGACGACCGAGCGCATCACCGCGGGCATGGGCGCACCGGCAGCAGACAGCGCCGCGGTCGTGATGAAGCCGGGCAGGAAGTGCTTCTCAGAGATCTGGGTGCCGGGGATGCAGCGCAGCGACGCGTCCTTGCCGGGCGTGACCGGCAGCAAGCGGCCATGCAGGTGCACGGGCAGCATGCGGCCGTCGGGCAGCGGGATCTCGAGCTCGATCGCCGGCAAGATCACGTCGACCGCGCCGCGCCCGGTCGGCCCGACGCGATGCACCTGCCAGTCGGCCAGCGGTTCGAGCTGCGCGCGGTCGAGGTTGCCCTGCCACCCGGCGAGCGTCATGAGGTCTTCTTGTTGGCGGATCTCGGCGAACAGGCCGACGGGCGCCTCGCCCTTGAGCATCAAGCGCTCATAGCCTTCACGATAGAGCGCCTCGGCGTCGCCGCCCGCGAAGAACGCCGCGCGCAGCAACGCATATCGCGTCTGGCGATTCAGCAGCAGCGGCTCGTCGGGCTCGGCTTCGAGGGGCGCGTTCGCGTCGCCACGCAGCCCAAGCACGAAGCGCGCGGCGCCTTGCAGCGGCGACTCGAGGAAGCGTTGCACCGCATACAAAGGGAGCGAGAGGATCTCGATGGGGCCGGCTGGCCGCGCAGGCGCTCGGGGCAGTCCAAGCAGCGGGCCCAGCGCGCTGAGCGTCTGATCAGCGAGGCCGGCGAGCACTTGCGGGCGCTCCGGTGGCGGCACGGCGAGGTGGCGAGTGAGATCGGATCGCAGCGCCTTGGCCTGGGCGCCTCGACGGCCCTCGCGGGACGCGCTCGCCAGCAATGACGCATCGGACGGATCGCCGGGCGCGGCCTCGATCGGGAAGCCGGCCGCGAATTGAGTCGGGACCAGATCGGGCGGCAGCAGATCGGACGGCACCAGGTCGGGCGGCACCAGGTCGGGCGGCACCAGATCAGGGAAGTAGCGCAGGTCGTAGCTTGAGACCGGATGCAGCTCGGTGAGCCCCGCCAGCGCCGGGGTCGAGAGGTGACTGCGCAGCACGAACTGCAGCTCCCGTACGACCGCTGATGGCTCGACGACGTCGCCGGTGGACGGGTTGCGCGCCACGTACGAGAGCACCAGCCGCCAGCGCGCGGCGAGCAGCACCTCAAGGAAGACGTAGCGATCGCGCTCGGCCGGGCTGACGTCGCCCGGCATGCGGCGCCATTGTCGCAAGTCCATCGGGTGGCGGCGTGCCGGCGCAGGAAACTGGCCTTCGCTCAGGCCCAGCACGAAGATCGCCTCATACGGCACGGGCCGCTGCGGCAAGAGGGCCGAGACCACGACGCCATCGGCCTGATGCTGGCCGCGCCCGCCCTCAAGGCCGCCGAGGGCCTCACGAATCAGCGTGCGCGCCGTCTCAAATGGGATGGGCGCCTCTTCGAGGTCGGCCTTGCCCAGCGTCTCGAGCGCCTGCAGGCAGCGGGCGACGGCGGTCTCATCGGCGTTCGCGTCGCAGCGCAGATAGCGGGTGATCAGGCGGTTGGTGAGGATGGTCCAGTCGTACAGGCTCAGCTCGGCCATGCGCATCGCCTTGGCGTCACCGATCAAGCACCGCGCCAATTGCACCAGGCGGCCGACGTCGTCCAAAGCACCCGGGTCGGTCTCGTGGGGCAACCACGCGCCGGCGGGCAGGTCGATCGGCGCCTCATCGCCCGAGCGTTCGCCGGTGACGAAGGCGCCCAGCGCCAAGCGCCGCAGGGCCTGATCCCAGTTGAACACGTCGCGGTCGATGTACGTGTGGGCCAGATCGTCCATGTCGGCGCCGAACTTGATGTTCAGCGCGTCGCACCAGCGTCGCCAGCGGGCCACGTCGACCCGGGGATCAGCGCCGCCGATGATGGGGTGTGCGAGCAGCCGCATCACGTCGGCGTATTCGAAGTCGCCCGTTGGCAAATCGAGCAGGCGGTCGATGGCTTCGAGCACTCGACTTTGGGCCGACAGCGGTCGGTCGATCACGTTGAACGGCAGGTTGTGCCGCTCCTTGAACACCGCGGCAACGTGGGCCAGGTAGGCCTCGCGCTGGGTGTCGACGACCATGACGGCGATCTGGTGGAAGCGCAGGGGGTCGCCGGCGGCCTCGCGCTCACGAATGAACGCCCAAATCTGGTCGGCGACGATCTCGACCTCGCGCCGCACGCCCGGGCAGGCCAAAAACCGAATGGAGTCGTCGGCGTGCTCTTCGGGCACCGTGTCGTGCTCGGGGGCCCGCACCAAGATGCCGTGCTGCACGCGGCGCAGCAGCGAGTCGCCGTCGGCGAGTGGATCGACGAAGCCCGGCGCGAAGCCGCAGCGCGTCAACTGGTTGAGCAGCCGAACGTACTCGCGACCGGGTCGACCCCACAGCCGCAGCGCGGGCGTATCACCGGCCTGATCGAGCGAGAATGGATCGTCGCTCTCGCTGCCATCCACCGACGCGAGGGTGTCGCCCTGATGCGCCCAATCATCGGCCCGCACGGCGCGGCGCAGCGTCTCATCGGCCGCCGAGACGTCCTCCCAGAACTCCAGGCATGGGTTCTGCGCATAGACGAAGACCGGCCCCAGGTCGGCGAGCCGCACGAAGATCTCGGCGAACGCGGGCGCGACATACGAGAGCCCGAAGACGTGGACGGGGCCAGGCAGCCGCAAGCCCTTGTCGATCGCAGCGATGACGGCGTCAGCGAGCAGCATGTATCGCGTCGCACCGGGGCCGTCGTCGGTGGCGAACAGGCTCAGCTGAGGCGCAGCGGGTTCGCTCGGGGCGAGTCGTGCGGCGGCCTGAACGCGCGCGCTGCCGGCGTCGTCGAACAGCCGCAACCACAGCAGCCGCTGCCAGCGCTCGGCGCGAGCGAACCCGGTCTCCGCGAGCATGGGGCCATGTCGCCAGCGCGCCAACATCTCGCGGCGGGCGTAGCCGTAGTCTTCGAATTGCCGCGCGAGCTGACCGGCCAGCTGCAGGGCGCGGGCAGCACGTTCGGCCGTTGTGGCGCCCTGTGCCAGGTACCGACGCACGGGTTCGAGGTCGTCGCCTTCAATGAAGTCGGGCGTTTGAAGGCGTTTGTAGAGCAGCAGGCGCAGCTCGGGGGCGGTGAGCACCTCAATGCCCAGATCTGCGCCTTCAACCTGGCTCGCCAACCACCCATGCAGCCCGACGAACTCGATATGCGCGGCGATGCCGAGCTGCTCGGCCAGCCGAAAACGCACAAACTGGGTGATCGCCTGGTTGGGCGAGATGACCGTAATCGGCTGCAGCGGATCGGCGCGATGGGCGCGCGCGATCGCTGCCGCGAGCGGCGCGACCAGCACCTCGACGCGGTTGGAGTACGTGAGTTGGAGCATTAGCCGACCTGTTCGACGGGGGGCCCGACTTCGGCGAGCCGGCGCTGTAGATACCTGCGCTCGGCGTCTGATTCCACGAGCAAAAGCGCCTCTTCATAGGCGGTCGCCGCGGCGTCAAAGTCGCCCAGACGGCGCAATAAGTCTGCCCGCGCGGCCGGCAAATACGGATAGCGGGCGAGTCGCTCATCGGTCAACGCGTCGATCAGCGCGAGCCCGGCGGCGGGGCCATCGCGCATGGCCACGGCGGCGGCACGGTTGAGCGCGATCACGGGCGACGGGCGGATGCGTAACAAGGCGTCATACAAAGAGACGACGCTCTCCCAGTCGGTCTCGGCGGCGGTCGGGGCGAAGACATGGGCCGACGCGATGGCCGCTTGGATGACGTGGGGCCCGGCCGGTCCGCGGGTCAGCGCGCGTTGAATCCACTCGGCGCCCGTGGCGATGGCCGCCTGATCCCAGCGGCTGCGGTCTTGGGCCTCGAGCGGGATCATGATGCCGTCGGCGTCGAGCCGCGTCGTGCGCCGCGCGTCGTGAAAACGCATCAGCGCGATCAGCCCTTCGACTTCGCCGCGCTCGGGGAGCAGGCGATCGATCAGGTGGGCGAGGCGCAGGGCCGTGTTGCAGAGTCGGCGGCGGGCGAGCGCGTCGACCGACGACGCGGAGTAGCCCTCGTTGAAGACCAGGTAGATGACCGCCAGCACGCCGCTGAGTCGGTCGTCTATGGCGTCAGCGTCGGGGATGACGAAGGGAATCTTGGCCGCCTGGATCTTGCGTTGGGCGCGCACGAGCCGCTGCGCCATCGTGGCCTCGGGCACCAAAAACGCGCGGGCGATCTCGGGCGTGGTCAGGCCGCACAGGGTGCGCAGCGTCAGCGCGACCCGGGCCTCGGGCTTGAGCGCGGGGTGGCAGCACGTGAAGATGAGGCGCAGCTGATCGTCGGCGATGTGCTCGGGCTCGACGGGCTGAGTCACCGTCTGGACCTCTTCGCGGATCGCGTCGACGCGGTCGCGAAAGCGGGCTGCGCGGCGGGCCTGATCGATGATGCGGTTGCGGGCCGCGGTGTGCAGCCACGCCAGGGGGTTGTCGGGCACGCCCTGCGTCGGCCAGGTCCGAAGCGCCGCGGTCATCGCATCTTGCACCGCGTCCTCGGCGCGCTCCAAGCCATAGCGTCTGATAAACGCGGCGTTGAGTTCGGCTGCATGCGCCCGATAGATACGCGCGATGGCTTGGGAGACGGCGATCATCGGCGCACTTGACCACGTTCATCTGCGGCGGACAAGTGGCGCCATACAAGTGTTCAGCGGTCGCAGCAGAGGCGGCGCGGACCTCATCGCTCGAACGCGCCCAAGTCGGGCGCAGGCCCCTGGGGGCGCGGCCGCTGTTCCAGGTCGGTGTCGAGGCTGAAGGCTGCCTCGGCGCGGTCGATGGCCGCCGAATCGGGGCCCAGGTGCAGGTCGCCGGCGCCGCGATCGACGAAGGCTGGATCGCCCGCGATCGGGTTGGCTTGGCCGATGGGCGAGGCTGGGCTCTGCCAGACCAGGTTGTTCCTGAAGAGCACCGGCTCCGCGGCGACGCTCGAGATGGCCGGCCCGTCTTGGAAGGCGAAGATGTTATTGGCGACGATGGCGCGCCCCGCGGTCGGACCCAGGCGCAGCGTCTCAGCGCGGGTCTCGACGATCGTATTGAGCGTCATGATCGGGCGCGCGCCCTCGTCGGCATCGACGATCGGGCCGCTGTTGGCCTGCAGCGCGCTGTTCGAGACGACCACGCGGCCACCGCGCTGCACCAGCAGGGCGCTGGCCGCGCGGTTGTCGATGAGGCGGCTGCGCAATACGCGCACGCTGCCGCCGCGCGCCTCAATGAGCGGGGTGCGGCCCCCTTCGATGGTCGCCTGAATGAGGCCGACGCTGGCGTCGGTGGCGCGCAAGACTGCGGGTGTCCCGGTGGGTGCGGCGAAGACCACATCGAACACCTCAAGGGCCTGGCGCGTGACCTCGATTCGGCGCCGCAGCGTGAGTCGACGCACCGCTGATCTGGCTTGATCGACGCGCGTCGGCGCGTCGGTGAAGCGCAGCACGCCGTCGAGGATCACGTCATCACGCGTCAGCCCTGCGCCCTCGATCTCGACCTGCGCCGGCACATCGAGGGCAGCGTCGAGCGTATGCGTGCCGGGCAGCAGCAAGATGCGGCGGGCCGCGCCCGGGAGCGTTGCGATCGCGTGGGCGAGGGTGCGGTAGGGCGAGTCGCGCGCGCCGTCGTTGTCGATGTCATCACCGTCCGGGCTCACCCAGGCGCGCGTCAGGCAGCGACCCAGGCTGCAAATCGGCGCCGGTTCAGGGCACGCCACGTCGCAGGCGCCGCAATGTCGGGCATCGCTGATGAATCGGAAGTCCTCGTCGACGGCACCGTCGCCGTCGTCGTCTTCACCATTACAGCGCTCTTGGCCGGTCGAGATGCGCACCGCCATGGCGCGGGCGACGCGAGCCACCGGGATCAGGCCGCTGCCCACGTGGGGGAACGCGACGAGCGGCGCCCCGTCCGCAGCGCGGGCCTGGGTCAGGTCGTGCGCGCGGCCTTGATCGTCGTTGAGGAAGAAGCCGCGCGATGGATCGCCGAAGCCGTAGGTCTCGGCGACGCGCGCCGCGTTGCTGTCGACGTCGTCGGGGTGGCATTGAGTGCAAGACCGCGCGGCCGGTCGGACGGTGTGCGCGAAGGTGGGCATCCAGCCATATCCAACTTGCCCAGCGGCGGTCTCGCGCACGCGATTGGTCATGCGGGTCTCGCCGGTCTCGTCGATCCACTCAAACAGGATCTGCATCGACGGGCAGAGCGTGTCGATCTTGCCGCGCCCGTTGATGCCCAAGGCCAGGAAGTCGATCGCTTGGTAGTTGCGACCGCCGGTGGCGCGCCCCTGCACGTCGAGGCCGCTTTGGTGATCGCGCCCCAGCGCCCGATCGTCGAGGGAGACATGGCAACCAAAGCAGCTCGGGCGCCAGGCGGTGTGGCAGGTCCAGCACTCCATCGTGTCGGTGTGGCTGAGGCCCGCGTCGTTGACGCCCATGGCGGCCTGCAGGCTGGCGTTGCCGGGACGCGCCGCGAGCAGATCGACCAGCTGCACCAGCCGATGTCGCGCGCCGTCGACCTTGCCCGTCAGCCACGTCGCGCCATTGGCGTCGCGCGACAGATGCCGCAGCGGGGTGGCGTTGCGCGCGGTCTTGAAGACGCCGTCGGCGCCCGGCTCGATCGCCGCGCGCACCGTGCCGTGGCAGTCGGTGCAGGTCACGTCGAGCTGGCCCTTCGCTGTCGAGTGCAGCCGACCGTCGCCGTGCACCTCACGGCTCGTATGGCAGTCGATGCAGTGCATGCCGCGCTCGAAGTGGATGTCGGGCGGCGTCTCGTCCCCCGGCGCTGCCTGGTCTTCATCTACGAGATAGAAGCCGGGCCCGTGGCCATGCGCGGGCTCACCGAGCGGCTTGGCGCGGGGCGGCTGGTTCGCGAACCCACCTTCGCGAATCCCCTGAAAAGACAAGCCAATGCGCGCGCCCTGGTAGTGGCACCGCTCGCATTGTTGGGTCGGGATTGCCGACGTGAGCTGGTGCGTCATCGCATGGGGTGGGCGCGTCGGATCGAGCGTTGGATCCGCGCCCCGCGAGAGCCCGTCGTTGGCATACAAAACGTGGCAAGCGCTGCACCCCGAGCTGCGGTAGTTGCGGGGCGCGTCGTTGCGGCCAAACGAGCCCGTATGACACCAGGGACATTGCTGGGGCAGGTAGCGATCGAGCACGGCGGCCGCAGTGGCCTCGACCATCGGGGCGTCCGGGGTGCGCAAGGCGGTCAGGCGCGGCACCGTGCCGGCGATACGCGGGTCAAAGTCGGGATCGGTCACGTCAACGGCGGCGTACACACCGGCTCGATCCTGCAGGCCCGCGAGGAAGCGCGGCAGGGTGTAATGCCCCACATACGTCTGCATCACCGACCGGCGCGCGCGCTCTACGATGGGTTGGTGGCACCCGCCCTGGGCGGCCTCAGGGTTGCCTGCGCCGCAGCCCCGATCGGCGACGCGCAGGTCTCCGGGGTTGATGAATTGCAAGGCTTCTCGGTCAAGGGCGTCGAGCTGGTCGGTCGCGAGTTGCCGCACGATGCGGCCGGTGATCCCGCCGATCAGCGGGGTATGGGCGGCGTCTTGCGTCGCCCCACGCGCGTCGCCGCCATGACAGTCGACGCAGGTCAGCGGCGCCCAGGGGTGCATCGCTTCGACGCCGACATGGCAGCGCTCGCAGCCGATCGCGGGGAGCGCGGCGTCGACAGTGGGTGCGGCGTCGAACGTGGCATCACCCGGCTTGGCGTCGGATCGGGCGTCGGCCTCTCGACCCAAATCAAGGCTCTGGTCGCGGGTGCTCGCATCGATGATAGGCACGGGGCCGTCACTGGCGGGCTCGGGCAGACAGCCGCCGAGGTGCAGACCAAGGAACAGCAGGCCGACGAGCCCCAAGCAGCCGCGCGTCTTCATTGCGCGGCTTCCAACACGCCATCCACCGCGCCGAAGAGCGCACCATCGGGCGTCGTGATGGTGACGATCAGTCGCACTTCGCGCCCCAGTAGGTCGGCGGACGCGAAGTCGACGCTGTAATCGACGGCGCGGTTGACGAGCGCCCGCCCGACGCCCGCGCGGCAGGGCAGGCGGGTGGGGCCGCTCTGGCCAAAGGCGAGCTCTTGGGCGGTGACGCGGTCGATGATCGATACGGTGATGCCGTCGGCCTGCGCATCGGCGCCCAAGACGAGCAGGTCGAAGCGAGTCACTGCGCCGCCTTGCGCAAGTTGCGCCAGGGGCAGGGCCGTCGGTGACGCCCAAGGCCTGAACGGATCGCCGCCGGCGGGGCCGATGCGCACGTGCGCGTCGACCTCGCCGAGGGCGCAGGGATCGGGGAGCGCGGCGTCGATGTCGGCGTCAGCTGCAACGTCAGGCGTGGCGTCCTCAGGCACCGCGCCGCCAGGCACCGCGCCGTCAGGCGTTGCGTTTAGGAAGGCGTCTCGCTGCGTCGCATCGAAGAAGGCGTCAAGCGGCGTCGCGTCGGGTGGGTCTGGCGCGCCCATCTCCGACAGCGGGCGGGCGTCGGGCCGCAGCAGCGCATCGCTGGCGGGGTCTGGGCACCCCGCCAAACACAGAGCGAGGGCGACCCGCCACGAGGCTCTCATCCGGGCAGGTGCGTCGTCCACCAGGCCTGCGCGGCGTCCGAGGCCCAGAATCCAGCGAGCAGGGGCGCGACGATCGGCACGGCTTCTGCGCGCCAGGCGGCGACCGCGGCGTCATCAGCGAACAACCCGCGCAGCGGGGTCGCGCCATCGGCGTCAAGCGCAGCCTCGACCTCAGCCTTGATGCCCTCGCGGATCGCGTCTCGGTCGAGGTTGTGCGCGAGTTGGCCGGGCAGCGCCTCGAGCAAGTCGTCCCAGGGCAGCTTGGCCGCATAGCCTGCGACCTCTTTGCCGTCGGTCTTCATGGCGCGATCGAAGATGCGTACGGCCTCTTTCGACACCCGCTGCTTCGTCTCGGGGGCCACGGCGATGCGCACGACCTTGTCGAGGATACCGTCGAGGTTGTTGGCCATGAAGCTGTTCACGGCGCGCTTGAGTTGGCCCTCAATTTGGCTGCCGATGCTGCCCAATACGCCGCCGCTGGCCTTCTTGGCGAAGCCAAACGCCCGCCGGCCCACCGCGCCCACCGCGCCGTTGCCCCCACCGCCCGTCTTGACTGTGTCGATGAAGCTCTCAAGCGTGTCTTGCACGGCCGAGCGCACCATGCTGCGCACTTCATCGCGTTTGACCCAGCGCTCGACCTTGTCGCGGGGGAGGTTGATGGGCCGCGCCGCGAGCGAGCGCAGCTCAGCCTTCGCTTCAGCAGTGAACCAGTCGCCGACCGTGTCGCCGCGCGTCTTGGCCCGTTCGATCTCGCGATCGATGAAGGGCCGCAGGTGCTTGGCGATGTTGCGCTCGGTCAGACGCTCGTCGAACATCTTGTCAAGGTCAGACAGCACATGGTCGGGCGTCGCAAACGTCGACAGCGGTTGGTCGAGCATGAAGTCGATCATCACGCCCGCCAGCCCTTCAGCGGCGGCGGCATCAGACAGCGCGGTGGCGAGGGTGTTGGTCATCGAGTACTCGGGGTCTGAGGGTTGACGAACGGTAGCAGGCTCAGCGCGATGGGTCTGCATCTCTTGTGCACGGCGGCCTTCGTATTCTCATCTCATCGACTTAGAGCGGCATGTGACAATCCTGACAAACAGTGACCGAGCGTCTTCAGTCGGCGCGGACGCGCCTATGACAGAAGAGCCGACGCCGGTCTACGAGAGGTAAATACGGCTATATGAACCTGCTTGAGACGGACGAGGCGCCGAGC
>JBNMOZ010000157.1:0-10142 GCA_051276005.1 Bradymonadia bacterium
TGGCCCGGAGCCCGAGCCGGAGCCCGAGCCCGAGCCCGAGCCCGAACCCCAACCTGAGCCGCCCGACTGTCCGTTGGGTGCGCCCTGCAACCCGATCCCCATCAACGCCTTCCCGTTCGCCGACGCCCGCGACACCCAGGCCGCGCCGCGGTCGGATTGGGACGCCTACAGCTGCGCCCCCGACACGAGCGAGGCCGGTGGGGAGTTCGTCTACGTCGTCGACATCGACGCGCCGGGCACGCTGACCGTGTCGCATGACGAGCGCGACGGCGACGGCGTCGACGTCGACGTGCATTTGCTCGACGACCTCAACCCCAACGCCTGCCTGGCCCGCGATCACATCCAGTTCAGCCGAGCCGTCGATGCGGGGCGCTATTATATCGTCGCCGACACGTGGACCAACGCCGACGGCGCACCCCAGGCCGGCGCCTATCGACTCGAGGTCACGTTCCGCCCGCGCGGCGAGGCCAACGCCTGCACCACGCGCTCCGAAGACATCCGCATGGCTTGGCGATCCTGCGCGCCGAACAACGGGTGTTGCGTCGTCATCGACGACGCGCGCTACGCCCGCTTGCCCTGCGCGGGGCCCATCGTCAAGGAGGCCCACCTGGTCACCGTCGACGACGGCTTCAATGGCGGATGGCCCAACGCAAGCCGCGACGGGCTGGCGGCACATTACGCGTTGTCGGCAGCGGCGACGGGCTATCAGATGGAGCGCCGCGAGCCTTGGGCGCCCGAGGGCGAGGGCGGCAGCGAGTGGGGCCAGGCGGCGTTCTTCCGCCCGCTGCCGGTGATCCAGGAGGCCTGGTACGTCAACATGTTCTGGAGCCCGCGACCCGAGCCGGGCACGCGCATGATCGTGACGAACCCAGCGAATGGCAGAGCGGTGGTCGCGGCAGCGGGTTATGAGACGGGGCCCGGCAGCAATGAGCGGCTGGGCGGGGTGTCGGAGGAGATTCATCACTACCTGGGTACGAACCATCTCAGCGTGTTGGAGCTGGGCTTCGCGCAGGATCAGACGCTGCCGTACGGGCCGATCGAGTGTGAGTGATCGGCGTCGGTCGAGCGGGGGGCTAGCAGGCAGCGCTCTGGATCAGGCCTTGCGGAACTTGTCGGCCATGATGCCCGCGAAGGCACCGATGAGCGCTGGGATGCCGTACAGCATAGCCATCTGCTGGGCATTCGCCGGCCCGTATTTACCGGTGTCAAAGCTGGGGCTGATCAAGATGAACGCGATGGCGCCCACAATCGTCAGCGCGCCCACGACGAGCAGGGGCTTGCTCTTCTTGGCGAAGGTCAAGATGAAGACCAACAGGCTCAGCACGGCGATGAGCACGCCGCCATATGCCGCCGTAATCACGCCGTCCACGTTGACCAGGGCAGCTTCAGCCTTCTTGACCATCGGGCTGTCGGCGCCAGACATCTTCTTGATCTGATCGATTTGCTTGACCAACTGCTCCTTGGCGTCTGCATCGCTGAGGTTGGACGCCGTGAGGCCACCCAATCCCATGCCGCCCAAAGTGCCCAGAACCATCAGAATCAGCATGAAAATGCGCATCATATCTCCAAAAAAAAGTGACCCGACTGTTTGCCGGCGTTTAGGAGAGCCTCAGCGCATGATTCGTCAACCGATGAGGCTAGACCTTTTCGGGTGACTCTCCGAGTTGGCGGCGCGAAGACGATGAACTGTTCGCTGACGACCGGCTGACTGTTCGACTCAACCAGACACTCTTCGACATCGTTCAGCGAATCGGGTGGGGTCGCCGCGAGCGGTATATTTCGCAAAGCCGTGCCGCCCACTTCGCCTGTCATGAGATGCTGATCCCGCGGCTGCACTGTGCAGCCTTATTCAACTCTTCCGGCCCATTCAGGAGTCCTCGATGTTGCGCACTCTTCTCGTCCTCACCGCACTCTTTGTCGGCGCCACCGCCTTTGGGCAAGACATCGTCGGCAAATGGAAACTCGACCTCGATTCGCTCGCGAGCGATCCTGAGCTCGCCAAGATGACGCCAGAGAAGCGCGCTGAGGCGTTGAAGATGGGCCAGCAGATGCTTAGGCAGATGACCCTGGAGGCGACGAAGGACGGGAAAGCCGAGATGGCGCTGCGCCCCGGCATGTCGCAGTCTGGGACCTGGGCGAAGGACGCCACGGGCAGCTTCATCGTGACCATCGATGGCTCGGGCAAGAAGGCGACCGTGGTCGGCGATACGCTGAGCGTCGCCGAGGGCGGCGCCACCCTCCAGTTCAAGCGGGCGTCGGCCGGCGCACCTGGCAAGCCCGTCGCTGAGGCGCCGCCCATCGACTTCGGCGGCGCCTGGACGCTGGCTGTCGCCGCGACCATCGCGGCTGCGGCCGACGACAAGAAGTCTCAGATGAAGAAGATGAGTGAGGCGATGACCGGCATGCGCATGACCTTCGGCAAGGGCACCTTCAGCATGGCTGGCAAGGACATGTCTCGCTCCGGCACATTTACGGTCAAAGGCACGATCGCGGGCGTGACCGTGCTGGCAAGCCGCGAGGCGAAGAGTGGCCGCACTGAGGACATGAGCCTGACGCGCGTCGGCGACCATTTGCACATCGCCATCGACGGCGACACCATGGTCTTCGCCCGCTGACCGAGCTGCACGTCGCCATCGACGGCGACAGCGATCCGACCAAACTATCCAAATTGGGTTCGCATCACAGCGGCTGATACAGGGAGGGGTGGGGGGCAGCCGTCAGGCGCCCGCCCATGACGCGCAGCTCTGTCCGCTCAGACGATCTGAGACGCTACGCGCGCATCAGCGCGGGCACGCCCTGGACTCGTAGATCCGGCGTACGATCGATGCCAACCTCGTCAAAGAGCGTGCGCAGAATATGCTCGGGCTTGAGCACCACGCCGCCCAAATCGGGCAAGCCGGTCTGCAGGTTGGTCGCCATCGACTCCATCTGCACGTTCGACGACGCGCCGATGACCTGCCCACCGCGCACGCCACCGCCACCGATCAGGCAGCTGTTCGTGAAGTGGTGATCTCGACCGCCTTGGGGGTTGAGCGCCGGGGTGCGGCTGAACTCGCTGAAGGCCATGATCGTGGTGTGATCAAACCAGCTGGAGCCATCGCCGAACGGGCGCCCCTTCAAGTCTTGAATCAAGCGCGCGATGGCGTTGAAGCCGGCTCGCTGACGCATGCCCTGCGCGCTGCGCCAGCTGTTGCCGTCGTGCGTGTCGAGGCCGCCGACCAAGGTGACGCTGACCGCCCGCGAGATCCGGTTGGTGATCGCCTGTGCCGCCAACGCCGCGCCGACGCCGGGGGAGTTGTCGACCTGGTTGATGCCGTAATGACCGCGCAGCGCTTCCATTTCGGGGGTGTTCGCCGCGAAGTCGAAGAGGCCGCCAACATCGCTGTCGACCACGTCTCGGGCCTGGTTATGGGCGAACTGCGCCGTCTGCCATACGCGGGACGCCTGGGCCGGCGGGCAGCTCGCGGCGCGCCCGAGGGCGACATCCATCTGCGCTTGAAGGCGCGGATCCAACAACGACGACGCCGGGCGCAAGGCGCGCAGCAGGTCGGGCACGCTGTTGACGCGCAACGCCGTCGCGAAGTTGGGCATGTCCTTGTTGTAGGACTCGGTGCGCAATGACAGCTGGGGGATCAGCTCTTGGCGACCCAGATGCCCGGCCAGCCAGGTGGACCCATTTGACCCGCGCGCGAGAACGCCGCTGGCCGGCTTGCCCGTCAGGAAGCGGCGGCGCCCGGAGGCATGGCCCAAGGTCTCCATGTTGATGCCGCGCACCACGGAGAAGTCATCGGCGTGCTGCTGCAAGTCGCCGATGTATGGACCAAAGGCGCGATTCTCGTCGACGCGGATGATGTCGGCGTCGGGCAGAACCAGCTGCTCGTAGGCGGGCTGAATCCGAGTGCGTGCGATGCTCTCCAGGGTGCTCGGGAATTCGCGGGGATCGCGCGGGTCGAGGCCCAGCAACACGTCCCAGCCACCCGAGAAGTACAGGAAGATGTAGTAGCGGTCGGGCGCATCGGGGTTGGCCGCCATGGCCAACTGATCGATGGAGCCCAGACCGATCGTGGCCATGCCGGCGCCCACTGCGAGCGCCCCACGCTTGAGGAGCTGTCGTCGATTGAGTGTCATCGGCTGCGCCTCAGTAGGTGTAAAAGTCGGGGTGGGTGAACAGCACACCGCACACGCCCAACCAGGATTGAGTGGGATCGTCAGTGATGGCCGCTGCGGACTCCACCAGCACCTTGAGATGCATGAGGCTGCTGGGATCGCGCACATCGCGGCCATGAAACCAGGCCCGCAAGTGGCGCAGGTTACGCTCAACGGCCTCGGGGGCGTCGGCGATCGTGTCGTCGGCGTCGACATGGCGCAGCAAGATGCGCTCAGTCGGCGGGTTCTCCGGGTCGGCGGCGGCTTCGGCCTGCAACGAGGCCATATCGGCGGCCAGCATGCGGGTGCAGACGTCGCGGGCGGCGTCGTCGAGGAACTTCTGGAAGAGCACCGTGGGCTCAAGCTCCTCCACCGTGCGCTCGATGTAGTCGGGGCGGCCGAGGGTGGCGGCCAGCGACTCGAACAGGTCGTCGCCCCGGGCGTTGGTCCAGCCGATGCCGCCGCTGACTCGGCGCATCGCGTCCGATAGCTGGTCGACGTTCATGCGGCGTCGTGGACGGCGCGCGATCACCACGGGCGGGCGCAATTCGGCGGGGATGGCCTCGCCGGCTTCGACGCTGAGCGGTGCGGGGGGCTCGCGGTCATTGCCCCAGACGGTGTGGCCGCTTTCGATCGCGGGCGCGGCGGCGATGGGCGTCTTGCCGCTTGGGCTTGCCTCATCTGGCGCCGATGGCGCGCTGCAGCCGGCAGCCAGGAGCCCTAAGAGGGTCAGGTGCTTCATCGAATCCCCCGATACCGCGCATCGGTGACGATGGTCTTGACCAGCGCCCGATATTTGAAGCCGCCCTGTACGAATTGGCGGGCCAACTCGTCGAGCCATGCCGCGTCGGCCTCGGTGCTCATCTGGCGACCCAGCAACCACTCTGCGGTTCGGCGAGCCGTGCACTTCGGGAAGCGGTTGTCGCCGACCGCCGCGCGAGCCATGAAGGCCGGACCCTGGTCGATGGCATGCATCAAATCGTCACGAATGAAGCGCGCGGTGCGCAGCCGGCCCACGAAGGGCGCCTCTTGCGCCATGCCGGCGCGGGTCAAGTAGAGCGGGACGTTGCGTGACCGCGCGCTGCAGACCTCGGGGCATTCGTAGTTCTCAGCGATGCACTCTTCGCAGGCGCGCAGGGGGAAGTCCTCTGGCGAGAGGAACCCGCCGCCCGACTCGGCCCAGCGGCCCCAATGTGCGGCGGCCGGCTCTAGCAACGCGTGGCAGTAGCTGCACCCGCTGCGCTGTTGCAGGTCGGGGTTGAGGGCCTGCTCGGCATCGGCCGCGCCCAGCCCGTCGGCGGGCGGCTGGAAGGGCTGGCACAAGAAGCCCTCATAGAACCGGTTGGCCCGCGCTCGGTTCGTCTGAAACCGCAGCAGGTAGGCGGGATGAGTCAGCACGCCCGCGTGGCCGGCGGGCAGGTCGATCTCGGCCCAGGTCTCGGCGTCGGTGAAGGCAATCTCGGGCAGGGTCTCGACGTCGACCGGGGTCGGAGTGAACGGGGCGTCGGCGACGGGCGCCAGGTGCCGGTAGAAGTGCACCAAGGGCCCGTTGACGAAGCTGGTCCGGCTGCTGAAGAGGTCTAAGTAGGATGCGTCATCACGCAGCACCTTGGCGATCAGCAGCTCTAGCGACTTGCCGAACGCGCGGACCTCGCTGCGATCTCCGCCGGGGCGGCACCACATCAAGTTTGGGCCGCAGCCGCAGGCGGTGTCGAGGCGCCCGCGCGGGCCGGCGCAGTCAGAGCCGCTGGCGCTGAAGCGGCGGTCTTGCGCGTCGAAGGCGCAGACGCGGATGGTGCTGTCGGGTGCCCAATACGGGTTGACCTCGACCCAGCCTTCGACCTCGACGTCGTTCTCATTGGGCGCAGTGACGATGGCGCCGTCTGCGGTGAACTCCGCCGCGCGATCCGCGCATCGGGTCCTATATTCGAGGCTGGGCCGATAGCGCTGCTCGCGCCGGGTCGCCCAGATGCCCTGGGAGGCATTGATCTGATGGTCAGCGCTGACGATGTTGAGGTTCGAGATGTTGTTCCAGAGCAAGGCGCGATGTCGCCGCACCGCTTGCCCGATGAACGCCTCGCTCGACAGCCAATCGTCGATGAGGGCATCGGGCACCGAGGCATCGTCGGGCTGCGCCGCGATCATCGCGTGCTCGTCGGGCGTGGGCAAATGGCCACGCAGATCGAGGCTCAGCGCGCGTAAATACCGAGTGCGCTCCACAAGCGGCTGCTCTGGCGGGCAAAACTGCGCATCATCAGGATCTTGCGCCATCGCGGCGCTGGAACAGAGCCCGGCCAAGACCAGCCAGATCCCCCAAAGGGGTCGTTGCGTCACTGATGTCCCCCAGAACTTTGCTCAAAACAGATGATCGCACGGCATCGCCGCGCGCTCGTGAAATGATATCGTGATCGCATGCAAAAAGGTATCGGCAAATTACGAGGGTGGGTGACGTTTTTCGTTTGCTTGCTAGGGGCTTGTGATGATGCGGCGCAGGCGCCCGCGGGCTTAGACCTCGGAGCAGGCGGGGGCGTGGACGCAGCGACCATCGACGCAGCGGTGGGCGCCGGGGGCGACGCGTCGGACGTGGCTGACGCCATGTCCGACGCTCTGCGGGTTGATGCGGGCAACGACGCAAGTTCAGTTGTCGTGATTGATTCTGGGGGGGACGCGGCGCCAGATATGGCGGCCTCAGATCAGGGCCTGCCCGCCTGCGATCCGCCCCTGTCGCTGACCCCCGAGGCCGCCGTCGTCGCTGCCTTTGGGCTGCAGGTCTTCGTGGCCCAAGGGGGCACGGGCGACTGGCGCTTCGATCTGGTGTCTGCCGAGAACGGCGCGAATATTCATCCCGACACCGGCGCCTATCTCGCCGGCGGCGTCGTCGGGGTGGACGACACGGTGGTGCTCACAGACTTGGGCTGCCAAGGCGAGGCGCGGGCCGACATCGAGGTGGTACCGCGGCTGCGGTTGCGACCCTCTGAGGTCACGTTGGCGTCGGGTGATGGCTTCACCTTCGAGGTCGAAGGGGGCTCGGGCGCTGTGCAGTACCGCTGGATCAATGAGGGGTCGGGCGGCGCCCTGGACGACGGACAGTACACCGCCGGGCCGACGTTAGGCTTGGACGTCATCGAGGCCGTCGATCCGGCCACCGGGCTGGCGGCTCGGGCGCGCATCCGGGTGGTCGCAAACCCGCAACTCACCACCGATCCACCCCGACTCTAGCTGGCCCTGGGCAGCGAGACACCATTCGGCATCAACGGCGGCAGCGGCGAGTTCGTCGTCGAGGTCGAGGGCGCCGCGGTGGCCATCGAAGCGGACACGTTGATCCTGTCGGCCGCCGAGCCCGGCCGCGCCGAACTGCAGATTCGAGACCGATTCGTCGATCAGCGCACCACGCTGACCGTCGACGTGGTCGCGTCGCTGACGCCGCCGCTGCGCCGCGTGGGTCGAAACACGCGGTCTTCCGTCGTTCACGGCTTGGGCGACGTCAACGGCGATGGCTTCGCCGATGCGGCGTTGGCGCTGTCGGAGGCCAGCATCGATCAGGCCATCGATGGCGCGGTCTACATCTATCACGGGGGCCCCGAAGGCCTGCAAACGCAGCCCGAACAGGTGCTCTTTGGTGCAACCCGCGGCGGTGAGTTCGGCCGATCGCTGCAGGTCGCCGACGTTGATTCGGATGGCCAGGTCGATCTGATCGTCGGGGCCTGGCTCGATGCGGGCGAGGGCACCCGGCGCGGTCGCGTGCAGGTGTTGCGCGGCTTGCCTGACGGGCGTTTTGAGACGACGCCCATGTGGGAAGCGACCGGCGCGCGCGATGACGATCGACTCGGCGCGGCCCTCAGCGTCTGCGACTTCGACGGCGACGGTCGGCTTGATCTTGCGGTCAATGCGCACCTCGCGCAAGGGCCCGAGGCCGGCCCCGAGGGGCAGAACCAGGGCGCGATCTTCGTGTATCGCGGCACGGCCGATGGCTTCGCCGATGAGGCCGACCCGCTGCCCATCTTCGGGCAGGTGTGGGCCGAGGATGCCTGGCAGGATCGGGCCAACTTGCGCCTGGGGCTCACCTTGGCCAGCGGCGACATCGATGGCGACGACGCCTGCGAATTGCTCGCCTACATCCCCGACTTCTCCACCGGTGAGGGCCGCCGCAATGACGGCGCGATCCACGTGTACCGTGGCGGTCCGGGCGGGCTCGAGTCGACCCCTGTGCGGGTCTGGATCGGCGATGAAGAGCCGGTCACTCAAGGCGCGTTCGGGCGGCGGATGACCGTGGCGGATCTCAACGCCGACGGCTTTGGCGACATCGTCGCGGCGCATCATGGGTTCGATGATCCGGGCTTCGGCGGCGACATCGGGGTGGTGCGCGTCTTCGCGGGTGGCCCCCTGGACGGGCCATGGATGGGGCCGATGTCGGCGGGCGACGCCGATTGGCAGCACCTCGGTGACTTCCCTGGCGATCAGTTTGCGACCCATGTCTCGGTGGGTGACTTTGATGGCGACGCCCACCCCGACTTGCTCGTGGGCAGCCTGACTCAGGTGGCCGAGCCGGTGAACGGCGCCCCCGGTCCCTTCGAGGGCGGCACGGCTCGGATCTACCTTGGGCAGGCCGGTGATTGGCCCGAGCGCGTCATCGCCCATGAGAGCACCGGGGCCGTCGAGCGGGAAGGCTTCGGGTCGGCGGCGGCGATCATCGGCGACGCCAACGGCGACGGGCACAGCGACTTGATGGTCATGGCGGCGCGGGCCGACGGGTTGGGTCCCGACGTGGGGCAGCCTTATTTTGTCGACGGTGCCAGCGGAGAGCGACGCGCCCTGGACATGCCCGGGGCCGCCACCGGCGCCTGGTTTGGGTGGGCCATGACGAGCATCGCCGACGTGACCGGGGACGGTCGACGCGACCTGCTGGTGGGCGCCCCCGAGCACGCCGCGCCCGACGCCCCGCGCAGCGGCAGCGCGTTTGTCTTCGCGGGCACGCCCACCGGGTATGCCGTCGAAGCCAGCATCACGCTGGATCAGCACCGAGAGCATTCAGCCAACGATCTGTACGGGTATGGCGTCGCGAGCGGCGACTTTGATGGCGATGGGCTGCCCGACATCGCGGTGGCTGCGCGCGGCGAGGATGCCTTCGAGGGGGTGCCCCTCGACGCCGTGATCGATGGCGAGTGCCTCGACACCGGCAGCGATCTGGGTGTCGTCTTCATCCACCGTGCAGCAGACGGCGGCGTCACCGCCCGCCCCAGTTGGGTGGTCGTCGGCCCCGCCAATCGAGCGCTCATGGACACGCCCACCTTCGCCGATCTCAACGGCGATGGCCTCGACGACCTGATCGTGGGCGGGTGGCAGTGGCGCAACACCGAGGCCTATGACGGCAGCAACCACGGCGGCATCGCGGTGTACTTCGGTCGCCCGCCCGCTCCGGGCGGCGGCCAGCGTCTGATCTGCAACCCCACGTTGATTTGGCAAGGCGAGGTGTCCAACGGCCGCGCAGGCCGGGCGCTGACGCCGCTGGGCGACTTGGATTCGGATGGGTGCGATGAGGTCGCGTTCGGCGCGCCCAGCGAGGCGACTGAAGGCGTGGGTGGCGCTGGCGTGGTGCGTATCCTCTATGGCTGGGGCCGAGGCTGCGCCGCGCGCCCCCGGATGGCGGCCTTCAGCGGGCGTCAGAGCGGCGCGGAGTTTGGGTTCTCATTGGCGGTGGGCGACATGGTGGGCGACGCGCGCCCAGACCTGCTCATTGGCGCACCGAGTCAAATCGAGCCCCTCACCAATCAACGGCGCGGCGCGTTCACCATCATCGATGGGTACTGGCTGGCCGGGCTGCGACCGGTGGCCGTCGCTGATGGCCCCCCGTTCATCGTGCACGCCCAGCCAGGCAACGACGTGCGCGTCATCCACGGTCGACATTCGGGCAGCCGATTTGGGCACGCGGTCGCGACCACGCGGGGCGTCGCGGTGGTCAGCCACCTGTACAGCCCGGTGGGCCGCGCCGCGCGCGT
>JBNMOZ010000158.1:0-10135 GCA_051276005.1 Bradymonadia bacterium
ATCACGCATGAGCGACCGCATCCGAGCGTAGCGCGATTGTGACTCCTCGTCAGGGCGAGCAGGGCGCGCCCGGCAGCGTCGGCGCGCGCCTCTATGATAACCCACAGTGACCGGGTGGCCACAGCTGCAATGTGGTAGAAATCCACATGCAGTTCGCGGGTCAGCAGGGCTCATATGCGGGTCGGGCTCTTCTTCACTTCGTTGCTGTTTGCCCTCCTCGGTGGGTGCGACAAGGGCACCGTCACCGCCGACTCAGGTCGCGCGGATCGCGGGATCGTTGATGCTGCGGTCAACGCAGACATGGAGGCCGTCGACGCGGCCATCGACGCTGCACCTGACGCCGACACGCCGGATGCTTCGATTGAACCCGAGCGCTGTGGAGACGGGATCCGCACGGCGTCTGAGGCGTGTGACGACGGGAACGTCGAGCCAGGTGATGGCTGCGACGCCGACTGCCAAGCGGAGCGCTGCTGAGACGCGCGGATCAGCGCCGGCGAGCAATGTGACGATGGCAACGCGATCGACGGCGACGGCTGCGACGCGATATGTCAGATCGAGCGCTGTGGAGACGGCGTGCGTGCGGTGGGCGAGCGCTGTGATGACGGCAATCTCCAGCCCGGCGATGGGTGTGACGCCGACTGTCGAATCGAGCGCTGCGGCGACGGGGTGCTCAACGCCGGCGAAGGCTGCGACGACGGCAACCTGGTGCCCGCAGATGGCTGCGGCGCCGGCTGTACGCAGACAACGAGGCCCCGGCCGGCCAAGGGCTCTTGGAGATCTTCCGCCTGCAGGACGACGGCGAATGGCAGAAGGCGCAGACCATCATGGCGCCGCCCGGCGTCGAGACCTTCGGCTTGGAGATCGCAGCGCATGACGACCATGTGCTGGTGTCGTCCGGCGGAGACGTCGCATTTGAGCTACGGCTCGTGGATTAGCGCTGGCAGTTCGGCCCCGAGATTCGCGCACCGGAGGCCTATGACGGTGCGCTGGAGGCCCATCGCATACTGAAGTCTTCGATGGCGATGAACACCCAGGGAGATCGCGCCGCCTTGCGCGCCTCAGGCGAGCATGGCGTGCTGATGTACGCCCGAACGCCCGCTGGCGAGTGGATCCACGAGGGCCACTTGGTGCGCGCCGACGGCACCCCGCTGCGAGACGCCGGCAAGATGGCGATGAGCGGGCAGAGCATCCTGGTGGGCATGCCCTATGAGCACGCGGGCACAGCCTACGTCTTCGAGCGCGGCGCGGACGGTCTGTGGCATGAGCAGCAGCAGCTTGCGCCAGAGCCGTCTGATTTCGTGCGCGACTACGGGCGCCATGTGGCGATGCGCGATGGCCGCGCGATGGTCAGCGCCGACAGTGGTCGCGCGACGTCGTTTGTCGAGGACGCGCAGGGGCGATGGCGCGCGACTCAACGATTCAGCATCAACGACAGCGGACCCCAGCTCTTCGTCGCGCTCACCCACCGCGCCGCCTTCGCGGTCAGCGAGACCGAGCGCCGAGCCTATGTTTGGGACGCGCGGAGCGCGGCCGGCGTCTGCGGCGCTGATCGCGCATGCGTCTGCATACCGGGCGCGGGCGGTGTCAACTGCGCTGAGCGGCCCACCTGTGGCGATGGCCGGATTCAAGCGGCAGAAGCCTGCGATGATGGCAACCAGATCGCAGGTGATGGCTGCGGCGCGACCTGCGACGTCGAATGCGGCAACGGCCGGATCGACGGCGCTGAGGCCTGCGACGACGCGAACCGCCTGCGGGGCGACGGCTGCGACGCAGTCTGTCGGTTGGAGCGCTGCGGCAACGGCACGATCGATCCGGGCGAGGCCTGTGACGATGGCAACGCGGTCGCGATCGATGGCTGTGATGCCTGCGCAGTGCGCACCGCCTCGGCTTGCCTCGAGGCCTGCTCAGCCGCCGGTACGGTCGGGCCATCCGCGGCTCCGGTCAAGCTGTTCGAGGTCGAACGCAGCAGCCTTGGTATCTCGGTCGCGCTGGGTGGCCGATTCGCGCTGACCGGCACCAGCAGCACGGGGCCGGCCCTCTTCGAGCGCGTCGATAGCGCATGGCAATTGCGCGCGTTGCTGGTGCCCGACATCGCGGTCCCGCTCTCGCTGCGCACCACCGCGCGGGTGGCGCTGACCGAAGACTTCGCCTTCTTCACGACGTCAGATTCGCGACGGACCGTGTACGTCTTCGAGCGTGGTCCGCAGGGCGAGTGGCGGCACGTCCAGACGCTCAGCGGGCCGGCGAACTCGGGCTATGGCACGTCGCTCGCTGCGGATGGCCAGACGCTCATCGTCGGCGGCCCAGACTTCGACAATCGACGCGGCGCAGCTTGGTTGTATGCCCGCCAGCCGGACGGTCGTTGGACTGAGCAAGCGCGCATTGACGGCATTTTGCCAGGTGGAGAGACGGGCACGCAGGTCGCCATCAAGGGCGCGACGGCGATCATCGGATCGCTGGACCATGTTGGCGGTCGATCCGACTCTGGCCGCGTTTTGGTGGTCGAGCAGGCCCTCGACGGCGCGTGGGCGCGCACCCAGATCCTCGCGGCGCCGGTGGTCGTGTCGAACGCCCGTTTCGGCTCCTCCCTCAGCGTGCATTCCAAGTACCTCGCCATCGGCGCCTATGGGTCGCGGCGGGCGCATGTGTTCGAGAAGAACGCGGCGAGCCAATGGGTGCATCACCAGCAGTTCCAAACCAGCGGCTTCATCCCGGTGACCGGGGTGGCGCTCGTCGCGGATCAGCTCTTCGTGGGCCTGCAAAACGGCAATGAGGTCCTCAGCTATCACCGTGGACTCGACGGCGTCTGGGTCGAGCGGGTGGCGATCGAGCCCCCAAGCGCCGACGATCGCGGTTTCGGCAGCGCGTTGGCGAGCGATGGGTTTCGGGTGTTGGTCGGCTCGCGCTACGCCCGGTTCAACGGCAGCAGCCCCGGCGCAATGTTCCTCTACGACATGCGGCTGCCCACCTGCGGTGATGACGGCGCCTGTGTGTGCCTCGACGGCGCCGACGGGGCTGTGTGCGACGGACGCCCCGCATGCGGTGACGGTATACGCCAGGCGGCAGAAGCCTGCGATGACGGCGACGCCGACGCGCTGGACGGCTGCGACGCCCGCTGCGCGCTTGAGCCGGGCTGGCGGTGCGAGGCGGCCGAGTGCGACCCAGTTTGCGGCGACGGGCTGACAATCGGCGCGGAGGCCTGCGACGACGGCAACGCGGACGACCTTGATGGCTGCCGCGATTGCCAGGTCGTCAACCCCGCAGCCTGCGGCGCCGTCTGTCGGCCCGGCAGCCTGCAGACCCTTGAATTTCAGACGTTTGCACCGCCCGGCGCCAACGATCAGATGGGGTCAAGCGTCGCCCTGCACGCGGGCATGCTGCTCTTGGCCGCGCGACCCCCTCAAGCGGAGCCGGACCGTGACGTTGCGGCCGTCTTTGAGCGCGACGCCAACGCAGACTTCGTCGAGACGCAGCGCATCGACCCGGTCTTGGCCGATGACAGCAGCGGCCTCGGCGCAGCCATCGCGGTGGACGACCATCACCTGCTGCTCGGCGCGCCCGACGACGACGACAGCAGCGTCGCGGTGTATGCCTTCGCGCGCGTGGACGACCAATGGGTGTTCGAGCAGCGTCTGTTCGCCCCTGACGCGCGCGTGAACAAGCGCTTCGGCGAGGCCATCGCTCTGCATGGCGAATGGGCGCTTGTGGGCTCGCCGTCGGCGCACGGCTCAGCAGCCTATCTATATCGGCGCGAGGCTGGAGAATGGCGACTGGCCGGCCAGCACGCTACGGTCGTGTACGAGGCCTTCGGGCGCGCCGTTGGGCTTGATGGCCAGCAGGCCTTCGTCGCCGAGCCGGGGCTGGGGCGCATTCACATCTTCGACCTGCCTGATCTGCGCCCGGCGGGCGTCATCGAGCAGCCGGGCGAATCCAACTTCGGCGCCGCGTTCGCGGTGTCAGACGGCACCCTGCTCGCTGCCACCCGGTTGAGCGACCGCGATGGACCTGTGGCCGTGCTGGCCTTCACCCGAGATGAGGCCGGTCAGTGGCAGCTCGACCAGCAGATCCAGCCCGGCGCGGTCGCAGGCGCGGAGTTCGGCACCCGAATCGCGCTGGACGATCGCAAGGCCATCGTGCTGGGCCTCAACCCGCCTCAGCTGTATCGGCTCTCGCAAGATGCGCAGCGACAATGGTCGATCGGACAACGCATCCCCCTCGAGCGCCCGTTTGGCTTGCAGGTCGGCTTCGTTGACGGCATCGCGGCGGTCGGTCAGCCACGCGGTGCCCAAGATGACGAGGCGGCTTTGTTGTTCACCCCGCACGCCGTCTGCACCGCAGATGGCGCGTGCGCCTGCGCCGACGGCGCTGCCGGTGCGGTGCGCGAGGAGCGCCCCCTGTGCGGGGATGGGCTGCGACAGCCTGCCGAGCAATGCGATGACGGCAATCAGCAAGCCGCAGACGAGTGCGATGCCCTCTGCGTCATCGAGTAGAGCGAGAGCGCCGCATGGCGTCAAGAAGTGGGTGCACTTCGCCGTCGGCCGGCCGCACGTCGTCGTGGGCCACCGAAGCCCGATGCCCAGCCCCAAGACCCACGCCCCGTTGGTCACACGCTGCCCAAAGCACTGCTCGCCCTCGGGATCGGTCAAACGCAGGCTGGGATCATGCGGGTGCATGTCGCCATGCTGCTGCCCGGCGGCCTCATACACGTCGCGCAGGGCGGTCATGGCGCAGCTGTACAGGTGGGTGTGCTGTTCGCCAAAGCCCTGGGCGGCTTCCAGGCTGAACAGGGAGTCGTCGTCCAGGCCGGAAGTGATGCCCGACGGCCTCGAGGGTCAGCGCCTCGACTTCGCAGGCCTCGAGGGATGTGGTGAAGCGTGCGTCGTCGTCGCCCATCTGCGCCTGCCTGTCTGCGCATTCCCGCGCGCGGCCCAACGCGAGGCCGCGCAGATGCGCATAGAAGCGCTGGGCCTGCGGCAGGAAGTGGTCGCTTTTCACCGCGCCCATATGGCTGCGAAGGTCGTGGCAGCTGGGCGAGCTCGCGGGGCGTGAGGTATCGGGTCTGGACCCGCTCGGCTTGATGGAAGGGCACGGCAGAAAAGACGGGGCCTCGCCGCCTTCAAACGACGTGGCGCTCGTGAACACCCGCAACTGTCACTCTGACTGTGACTGTGACTGTGACTGTGACTGTGGCGAACGCCGGGCGCAGATGGCAGGTCTACGCAGTGTGTCATGGCCAAAAGACCGAGAGTGGCTCTCGGCAAATCGGCGCCAAAATCCGATTTCGCTGATCCGAATCTGACCCGACCGCCTACCCATTAACACAACGCAAGACACACTGGGGATGAGCGATGCGACGACTGCTGAGCATGATGGGGTTTGTCTGCCTGACCGCCTGCGCGACCGCGCCTCTCGACGAGGGCGGCGACGCCCCTGGTGCACAGGCGCCGTCGCTGGAGCTCAAGGCGGGCGTCAGCGGCATACCGACCGCGGCGGGCGCCTGGTGGGCCGATCAGACCCAGTATCCACACACCGCCAAAAATCTGGCGCATTGGGTGCGCTACCAATGGCGCGACCAGCTCAACATCACCAAGAACGACAGCCTCACGCTGGTCGAGGAGGTCAAGCGCCGCGGCGGCACGTTGCATAACTGGGATGAGGGCAACGGCTACACCGTCAGCGACTTGCACGCCGTCGAGCTGCGTTTGCCCTCCAACGACAGCCGTCGCTCTGCAGCGGCGTTGCTCAAGCTGATGCGCGACGATCCCGCCAGCGTGGGCGGCGGGCCCGGCACGACTGACTTCAGCGACGAGGTGGGCTGGCCCGCCGTGCAGCCCGGCAAGACCCGGCAGGCGGGCGACGTGATCCTCCTCGACCTGTGGGGCCCCGACAACGCTGCGATCGCGTACATCGACGTCGACATCGCCGATCATCAGTACTGCGTCATGACCGCGAGCCACGCTGCGACTGGCTGGCACCCGGTCAACGGCATCCGCTGCTGGGGCTACATCGAATGGACCCGGGACGGGCACACCCACCTGTTCTATACGGTCGGGGTCGACTCGACCTCGGTGGCTGGCAGCGGGTTCGTCGGCGGTGGCCTGCAGTTCGAGGTCTGGAACGCGCAGATGGTGGCAATCGCCCGGCAGGCGGAGTGCTTATGGGGCCGCGAGGCCGGCAAGATCTGGCAGGACGACGAGACCCAGCAGGGCCTGCCCGCGACGCCGGGTGACATCGAGATCGACGACGTCGACCACCTGGGTGATTGGGACAGCGTGAGCACCGCCAGCGATCAGTACGAGGTCGCCTGCCCGAACGGTCCGCTGGACACCTGGGACGCCGAGCCCGGCGCCGACGACCGCGACCGGGATGCAGACGGGATCTTCGACCACAAGGACCTGTGCAGCGACACCCCGGCGGGCGCCGACGTGTGGAAGGAAGGCGACTGGATCGGCTGCGCCGGCGGTCAGCGGCGGGACTGACCTAGGAGCGTGAGGCGCATTCGCCACACGGCGCGCTAAACGCCCAGATTTGGCCGGCTCGACGTTGTAAATCATCTCAATACTCTCGGTATCGCCTCGAATTCGCGCCTTGATTCGACCAAATCTGGACGTCGTTGGCCTGGGTTGTCGGCGGCCGTTACCGCTCGATAGCGCGACCTTGGTCCAACCACAGCAGGCCCGCGACGGTGATTTGACGAATGTCAGGGGCAAAGGCAGGCACCGCCTGATGCCCGAACCCCGCGTCGTAATGACGCAGCCGGCGGTTGCGCGAGTCGTAGACCAGATAGCCGTCCCGAAAGAGGGTCACCGCTCGAACATCTGAACCTGCGGGTGGCGGCCGCAGGTTGGCGTACTCACCCATCGAATAGCGCCCCAGAGTGTCCCAGTCGGGGCCCCCGACCGTCAGGAACTCGTTGGGATTTTGCAGCGCAAAGATGGCATTGGGCAGGAGCGCGTTGCGGCCAATCTCGACCAGCGGTGTGACGCCGTCAGCGCCAAGAATCGGCGGAGAGTCGCCGACCGTGAAGATGGCCCGTTGACCCAGTTTGCCCAGACTCGTGATGGGCCCGCCAATCTCGAGTTGATTGTCCAGGCGGCCATCCGCCGACCAGAACGGCAGGCTGGTCTCCAAGGCGCTCGACGCCGTGATCAGGCCGTTGGGCAGAACTTGAATGCTCTTGGCGGCGCCGAGCAGGAGCGCGGTGCCGGTGCCAAAGTTTTCGGGCGCCAAGGTGACGATGATTTGGCCGCGCGTGTCCAAGCGGTGGATCAGGTGATGCCCGGATTCGTCCGGTTGGCGGACGGCGGCCAGCAGCTCGTTGCCGCCGACATGTGCCATCGCAGTCACGCCATTGCCGGGGATGCGGAGCCACTCACCGAAGAGTTAACCGCCGCTGCCGACCACCCATATGGCACCGTCGACTCCGTCGAAGAGCAGGACGTCGCCGGTCACGACGACCGAGAACCGCTCCTCAACGCTGCAGGCGCCGAGTCTCGCGGTCACGGTCAACTCGACTGGTCCCGTCCACCAGGGCCAGGGCAAGTCGCCGGGGTTTCCGCCCCGCGGCGCCCACTCGACCATTGAACCCTGCCGCTGGAATTCACCATAGGGCGCGCTCAGCTCGACCTGGGCGTCGAGGTCGGCCCGATATTCGAAGGCGAACACCTCGCCACGGGCCATCGGGGCCTCGTCGCGAGGGCGCTGGATGCTCAACTCGATGTTGTCCTCGCAGGACGGCGCGGCGTCGACGCGCATGTCGACGCGGGCAGCGTCTGCGCCCGTGCCCGTGTTGGCGTCCAGGCTCTGATCGACGGTCGCGTCAGGGGTTGCATCAGCCAGCCCGTCATCGACGGCCGGGCGCATTTGGCCATCGACGCCATCCTCCGTCGGCACCGGCATGTCCGGGGCACCGTCGAGGCTGCCGTCTGGCGCAGGACAGGCGCCGTTTCGGCATTCGCCAGTGGGGCAGTCGCTGTCGCTCGCGCAGGGCGCTGGGGCGACGCAGGCGGCAAGGCCCAGCGCGAGAAATATTATGAAGGCGTCACATCGCATATCGCGTTGAGTATGGAGAACGCGCGCGTCAGGCGCCACCGGGCTGGACTCGGCTCGCCTCGGTCAGTCGCCGAAGAGGCGCACATCCATCGTTGCCCGATCGCCCGTCGCGTCCTCAAAAGACGTCAGGAAGTTCGACGCCATGCGGCCGCCGAAGATCTGCGCCCAGGTGTCGTATGCGGCCAGGTCGGCTTCGGTGAGCGGCTCGGCGGTGACGACGGCGAACGCGGCGCGAAAGTCGGTCTGCTCGGCGGGCGGCCGGGGCCCGTGCAGCGCCACCACATCCTCGATGGTATGCGTGACGATGCCGGCGGCCGACATGCGGAAGGTGTCAGTGGCCTCGACGAATTCGATGAAGCTGGCGTCGACCAGCACCTCGAAGGGCGGGACGTCCTCGGCGGGTACCAGCCCCATCAAGTACAGCTCGATGGGCGCATAGGGCAGGCCGTCGCCACCGTTCGCGCCGGGGCCGAACGCAGGCATCACATACACCGCGCGGCCATCGGGTCCGGCGGCGCAGGGCGGCATCGAGTCGGCGGGCTCTTCACACCGCAGCGACCCAGGCATGAAGCCGCCATGCTGCCCGTTCACGCCGGCGGTGCCCCAATGCGCGCCAAAGTTGGTCTCGCGATCCCGCCCCAGCCCCAAAGACTGATCCAGGAAGGTGGCCCAATGATGCAGGGTCTCGTGCAGGGTCGGCCCGTTGCCCACCGGGTTGGGGTTGAGCGCGATCACGCCCTTGAGTTGGGCGCCGCTGCCGAAGGATGGATCGTCGGCGGCCTGGTCGAGGCCGATGCTGGGCAACGCCGGGCTGCGCACGCGCACATATCGGCCACCCGCCGCGTTGGGCTGGTGCACGGGCGCGAAGAGATAGAGGAAGTCGTAGTCGTCGGGCAGCACCGCGTAGACCGCGCGGGCGGCCCCCGCGATGTCGGCGCCGCCTTCGAGGGCGAGAAACCCGGTCACCGCGTTCGCGGCATCTGCGTCGACGATGTTGATGACGTAGGGCGTGCTCGCCAGCGCGATCGGGGCGGCGTCTGGCGCCTCGACGCTGCCGTCGCCGCCCGCATCGCCATCGACGCTCGCGTCGCCATCGACGCCAAGGTCAAATCCGCCGTCGTCTACATTCGACCGCGATCCGCCGTCGTCGCACCCACCGGCCCAGACCGCGCAGACCAATAGAAACCGCCGCATTTGACCTCTCTTTCGAGGCAGCTTTGCAGGCGGGGCGTCCCCAATCCAAGGCAATCGTCGCGCGGGCTGCCGATCGCGGGCGGGCCCCGGTCAAGCCGCCGGCCGCCGTCACCGATAGCGGGGGGTGGAGAAGGTGTACTCGACCCTGGCGCGCAACGGCTCCAGGTCACCCTCAACCTCGAGCTGCGGCGGCACCAGGCCTTCGTATCGCACGATGTGCCGCGTCTGGGTATCGAAGGTCAGGTACATCGTGTCCATCGCCAACCGAACAAAGAAGCGGGTCGCGGTGAACGACACCACGCTGCGTTTCGAGTCGCTCTTGTGCAGGCGAAGGTCGAACTCATAGCTCTGCATGCGGTCGACCGCAGCGAACCGCACTCGGACGCTCTGGCCGGCGTTGAGCGCGTCCCACTGGCTCAGAACGAAGCCGAAGAGCGTCGGGCCGACGACGACGGGCGGGCCCGAGCCTTCGGTGCTGGTCTCGACCTCGCCGTCGCGGGTTTGGGTGAAGACGAGCCCGCCTTGGGCGTCCACGGCGACTTGGCTGAGCACGCCTGTTTGTTGGTTCACCTCGGAGAACTGCTGGAGCGCATATGCCGCCGAGCTTACGGCGCGCTGCACGATGACGACCTGGTCGCGAACGAACGTCAGGTGAGAGGAGACAAGCTCGGTGTCGGTCTCGACGCGGCGCTCTGCGACACGCCGCTCATAGCGCAGGACGGGCGCGGCATCGTGCCCGTTGGCGTCGTAGACCGCGCCTCGGTAGACCAGCGCGCCGGTCTGATCGGGGTCGGCCGTCAGGGCTTCGAGCCGCGACGCGTCGGCCGGCGCCAAGTCGACGCGCGCAGTCACGTCCGGTTCCAGCATCTGACCAACCGCACGGCGCGGT
>JBNMOZ010000159.1:0-10131 GCA_051276005.1 Bradymonadia bacterium
CTAATAGAGCACGTCGCCGCACTGGACGCAGCCGCAAGCGTCAAAACGGGGCCGCAAGTGTCGCCTTGATAGGCGACGCCCGTCGCCTCCGTCGCTGCCCTGCCCCGCGATTGCCACGCAACTCCGGCGGTCCGGAGGCGCGCCGGACATGCCCGAGTCATCCGCCCCATATGCGGAATTCATGCGCCGAGCCCCCACCGACGTCCGACATCGAACGGTCTGGGGGGGGCGAATATATTATTACGTGTTAAAGAATATTTATCTCATGACTGGCGCACCGCCGGTGCCCCCCGACGCGCCCCGATCAGCGCGCGACGGTGAAGACCCGGCTGGGCAGCACGTATTCGACAGGCAGCCCGGCACCCTCGACATGAATCTGCCCGCGCGCCACCAGCCGAAAGGCGCCACCCGCCAACGCAGGCCCGCCGCCATACGTGCGCCCGATCGGCAGCGACGCGGTGTAGTTGAAGGTATGCGACGTGCCCGGCGCCTCGCTGACCACGTATGCCGGATCGGGCGCCATCAACAGCGTCATCAGGTAGCCGTCGGTGGTCACGTCGCGCGCACCGAGCTTGACCGGCTCGAAGCCATCATCCGTCTGCCGCTCGAGGGTCACGATCGGGTTGCCCAACCACGGGTCGCCCCCCGTGAACGCAAACTCGACCATGTCACCGCGCGCACTCTGCTCGGCGGGCTCGGCCGTCACCACCGCGGGCATGGGCGAACGCATCGTCGGCCAGGGCGCCCCGTCGTAGGTCGCAGGCACCAGCAAGGGCGGCTGATCGTCAAACGTCAGCGGCAGGCGGGGGTTGGCGTAGGCATGCGACAGGCTGATGATCGAGTCGGCCAGATAATCGCCCTGCCGCGGACCCCACAGCGCGCCCGACGACTCGTACCCGCCTTGGCGCCAGTCTTCCTCACCCAGGGAGTATCCGGTGTATTCTTGGGCATAGCCGAAGACGACCGTGCGCTGGCCGGTCACGGCTTGCATGGCCTCAGCGGCGCGCCGGCCCAGGCTGACGGAGAACTCTCCAGGGGTCGTGATGAACGACAGATCGCCGATCTGGCCGACGGTGAGCGGGGCCTGCGTCGGGGCCGAGTTGAGCGCGTCGGGGAACGCGATGCAGCCGACCAGCAGGTTGGCATGCGGCTCTTCACCCAGGCAGCGATCTTCGAGGCCGGCGCCGCAATACACCGCGCCATGCTCGAAGGGGAACACACCGTCGGCGTAGCCCAACGCGGTCCGGTTGATGGGCACGCGCGCCGTCCGGCTGTGCAAGACGCCCTCGGCCTTGAGGTCGACGGTGTCGACGACCGACATGACCGCGTCGGCGGCCGCGCGACCGACCGCTTCACACTTCTCGTAGTCTCGCGGCCACTCGGGCACGTCGGCTTCGCGCTCGAAAGGCGGGCTGCCCGGCCGCATGTCTGCGGCGGCGCCGTTGACGAACATCACGAACACATCGTCGTCGAAGCGCTCGGCGACCTTGGCCTCAATGCCGCCGCTGACGTCTTGCGACAGCGAATACTGATCCATGCCGACCGCGGTGCTGTGCACCGTGTGAAACAAGATCAGCGCTTGGGTCTCGCCGACCATGTTGGCGACCTTGAGGATCGGGAAGTCGGGGTCGGTCTCTTCGGGGTTGGCGCAGCGGCGATCGGAGTGCACGTCGGTGGTCGAGGCGACCGCGTAGCCTACTTGCGCCGGCTCGAGCCCGTCGACGGCCTCAACGACGGTGGCCTCGAGGTCGTCCACGACGCGGTCATGGTACTCGGGGAAGAACGGGTCGGCGATCACGCGCCACAGCGGCTTGTCGATCACCCGACCGGGGCCAGAGTGGGTGTGGCTCGCGGCCACGATGAGCTTGTCGTCGATGCCCGGGCCATAGCGGGCTTCGAGCCGCGCGACCAGGGCGCGGCGGATGTTGGCGGTCACCCCAATCGTGTCCAGCCGCACGAGATACAGCCGATTGCCCGCCCCCGCTTCGAAGACGACGGCCCGAAAGTCGGGGTGCATATGCACCCGCTGGGTGCCCGGGTAGGCCTGCTGGAACGGGGTGGAGTATGCGTCGGCCTGCGTGAAGCCGAAGCCGGTGGTGCCGATGCCCAAGGGCACGCGCATGCGTCGGATGGCGGTGCCGACCCGCCAGGCTGCGGGCGGTGGGGGCTCGAGATCTGGGTTGGGCGGCAGCCACATCGCGTCGGCCATATCGACCACGGTTGCATCCATGGGAGCGGCGTCGGGCAGCATCGCGTCAGGCCCCATCGCGTCGCGCGGCGTCGCATCGGGCGGGGGGCCCAGATCGGGCACACTGTGATCGATGGTCGCCCTCTCAATGGACGCCGCTGGACCGCCATCATCACAGGCCGCGATCAGCAGCAGAATGCAGGCGATCCATCCGCCGCCATTGGAAAATTTGGTCATGAACTTATCCCCCGCCCCGATGTGGCGCGCTGTGCGTCCACCGCTGGCGGCATGCTGTCGGCAATTCGGGCAGTTTGTACAGGTGCATGGCGAAGTCCTGAGGCATACCGCTCAACGAGCCCCGCGCCTCACGAGGCCCCCGGGTGCCCCCTGGACGGACTCAGCGGCAACTCAAGCTGACGAATCTCATCGATGGTGTGCAGGTCGAAGCCCGTCACCCCCACCAACCGCACCGCCTCGCTCAAGTCGAACTGGGGCAACAGGCGCCGCGCAGCCGCGAGGATGATCGGCGCCTGATGGGTGGGGCGATCCAGCATCACCTGCCGGGTCGAGATCTGAAACGCCGCGCTCTTGAGCTTGACGCGCACCCCGCCGGCGAGCTTGTCCTTCGCCGCGAGGCGCTCGGCCACCGCATCGGCCGCGCTCACGAGCAGCAGATCGATCGCCTCGGCCCCGCGAACGTCGGTCAGCAGAGTGCGCTCATACCCGATGCTCTTCACGCTGCGATGGGTGATCACTTCGCGCTCGTCCTGTGCCAGCGCGAGGCGGCGAAAGTGCGGCCCTGACCGCCCGAGCGCCGTCGACAGCCAGCCCGGATCCGCGTCGGCGATGTCAGAGATCGTGCGCAGCCCCACCGCGTGCAGTCGCTCGACGGTCTTGGGACCGGCGCCCCAGAGCTTGGAGACCGGCATGGGTGCCAAGAACGCCCGCGCCATCTCGGGCGGCACCACCGTCAGCCCATCGGGCTTGTCGTGATCGCTCGCCACCTTGGCGACATACTTGCTGCTCGCGACGCCCACCGACACGATCAGCTGCGTCGACGCACGCACCGCATCCTTGATCGCGCGCCCCAGCTCGGCGGGACCGGGGAAGCGCGCTGCGGTGGCGGTCACGTCAAGGAACGCCTCGTCGACGCTCAGCGGCTGCATGATGTCGGAGAAGCCCCGCAGCGTCTCCATGAAGATCGTCGAGATCTCTTTGTACCGGCTAAAGCGCGGCGGTCGGACGACGGCATGCGGGCACCGGCGCTGGGCGGTCACCATCGGCATCGCGCTGTGTATGCCGTAGCGCCGCGCGGCGTAGTTGCAGGTCGACACGACGCCGCGTCCACGGGTCCCACCAATGATGAGGGGCTTGTCGACCAGTGACGGGTCGTCGAGCTCCTCGACCGCCGCGAAGAAGGCGTCCATATCGGCGTGCACGATGACGCGAGGCCAGCTCATGTCGCCGTTGTACCCCAAAGCGCGGCCCAGCACCCACAACAGCCAGCTATCCAGACGGCTGCGGCTGTGCTTTGCTCGACACATCGGCGCATCCCGAGGAGCGAGAATCATGATCTGTACGGCCTGCGCGCGCCCGACGAGTGACTTCGAGGCATGCACACACTGCGGCGCCACACCAAAGTTGGACGGTCGATTCGCGCTGCAGGCGCAAGTACGCGCCGATCTTCGCGGCGAACTCTATGACGCCCTGGATGGTGAGACGCCGGTTCGCGTTCGCCTGAGCGCCGGGCCCGATGAGGCGACGAGCATCGTGTGGGGCGAAGCCGCCGAACACTGGTTGAGCAGCGCCCCCGACGCAATCGCGCCGCCGATCGCCTGGGGCAAGCTCTCAGACGGCCGATGGTACCGCGTCGAAGCCCCCGTCACGGGTGCGCCGCTGCGTCGCGGCGGGAGCTCAGCTTCGGTCCTCGCGCTGGTCGACGCGCTGCTGGCGCGGGTCGCCGAGCTGCATGCGGCGGGCATGACCCATGGCGGCCTGAGCGCACAGAGCGCAGTGCGCAGTGAAGAGCGCGGCCTCGTGCTCACCGACTTCGGCCCCGATTCTGGCACCCCAGCCGGTGACTTACTCGCCCTCGCGCGGCTGGCAGAGGCGTTGGCGTCCGAACCATTCGATGCGTCGATCAACGCCGTGCTGACTCGCATGCGCGCGCTCGATCCAACGGCGCGCCCATCGGCCGCCGACGCGTTGCAGGCCCTGCGCGACGCTGTCAAATGGCGCCGCGCTCCGGTGCAGGCCGTCGAGCCGCCGCGCTCGAGTATTACCCCGCTGTTCGTAATTCTGCTGGCCGCCGTGGGCGCCTGGTACTGGCTGCAGGGCGACGATGACGCAGAGTTCTGGCAGGGCGAGTTGGCGGGAGAGGTGTGGAAGACGACCGGCGACGCCCCCACCAGGACCGGCCGAGGCTGCACTGTGTCGGTGATCGCCGGCACACAGGCCCGCAACAACTGTCAGGTGCGCGTGCAATGCGGCGAGAGCGTGATCTACGGCGACGAGAACCGCGGATATGCGCGATGTGTCGGCTCGCCGGTGTACGCGCTCGATGCGTTGACGACCGACAAGGACGCCGACCCACGCCTCGAACTCGCCGCAGCGCGGGGCCGGGTCGTGGTCAGCGATGAGCGGCATGGGGCGTGGTCGGTGACCATCGGCCTCAACGTCGAGGCCCTCGAAGAGTAGCGGGCGCCCTGACCCTTACAGCGTCTCGCTGTTGCTCTCGATTTCGGCGCCTTCTTCGTCCGTGTAAGGGTTCGCCTTGCCCTTGAAGGTCAGCCGAACCGGCGTCCCCACCACCGCGAACTTCTCGCGGAACTGGTTGACCAAAAAGCGCTTATAGCTGAAGTGGATGCCGTTCGCAGAGTTGCAGTGCACTACGATCGTAGGCGGCGCGGTGCGGGCCTGGGTCGCGTAATACAGACGAATCGGCTTGGTGCCCGACACGGGCGGGGAGTGCGCGATCGTGGCCTCTTTGAGCCAGCGATTCAGCGGACCCGTGGTCGCGCGGAACAGGTGCGACTCACGCGCCTTGTCGACCAGGCCCATCAGCTTGTTGACGCGCTGGCCGGTCAGACCCGACATGTACAGCACCGGCGCGAAGGCGACATGCGGCAGCCGCAAGCGAATCTGCGCCAGGAACTCCTTCGCGGTCGCGTTGTCTTTCTCAATCGCGTCCCACTTGTTGACCGCGACGATGAGCGCGCGGCCCTTGTCGAGCGCGTACCCCGCGATCTTGGCGTCCTGATCGGTGACGCCATCTTCAGCGTCGACCATCAGGATCGCGACATGGCACCGCTCGATGGCGTTGAGCGTGCGCAAGACGCTGTAGCCCTCGCTGCTGCGTCGCCGAATCTTCTTCTTCTTGCGCAGCCCAGCCGTGTCGATGAGCACGTACTCTTTTTCGCCCACGAACAGGCGACTGTCGATCGCGTCGCGCGTCGTGCCCGCCTTGGAGTCGACGATCATGCGATCTTCGCCAAGAAGGCGGTTGGTCAGGGTCGACTTGCCCACGTTCGGGCGCCCGACCAGCGCCACGCGCGTTACGCGCTCCTCGTCGTCGCCTTCATTCTCATGCGGCTCGGGCAGCAAGCGGTTGACGGCGTCGAGCATCGTGTTCACGCCACGACCATGCTCAGCGCTCATCGGATACACGCGCGTGACGCCCAGCGAATAGAACTCGGCTGCCGTCGCGTTCTGCTCGCGGTTGTCGCATTTGTTCACGGCGAAGACGGTCTTGTGCTGCGCACGCCGCAGGATCTCTGCGACCTCGCGATCCGCCGACATCAAACCATCACGGCCGTCGGTCAGAAAGATGACCACATCGGCCTGCTGGATGGCTTGCAGCGCCTGCTCGCGCATGTACCGCACGATACCCTCGGTGGCCTCGGGCTCGAAGCCGCCCGTGTCGACCACTGAGTACGTGCGACCGTCCCAGCTCGCCTCGCCGTAGTGCCGATCGCGGGTCACGCCGGGGGTGTTGAGGACGATGGCGCGGCGTTCACCGATCAGCCGATTGAAGAGGGTCGATTTGCCCACATTGGGGCGGCCTACGATGGCGACGGTTGGTTTCATCTCTCGTATCCCATCTTGCGCAGGCTGCTCGCCGAGCGCGTCCACCCCTCGTCCACGCGGACGAAGAGCGACAGGTTGACCTGGGTGTCGAGCAAGCGCTCGAGCTCGCTGCGCGCCTGGATGCCGATGTGCTTGATCATCTGGCCGCCCTTGCCGATCACGATGCCCTTCTGGCTGTCGCGCTCGACGTGGATGATCGCGTTGATGTCGCAGCGCGACTGCTGCAAAAGGTCGCGCCAGCTCTCGATCGTCACTGCGACCGAGTACGGCACCTCTTGCTTGAGCGTGCGGAAGATCTTCTCGCGGATGATCTCGGCCGCGATGAAGCGCTCGGGCAGATCCGTGAGCGCGTCGGCCGGATACATATGCGGGCCGTTGGGCAAAGACTTCGCGAAGACGTCGACCAGATGATCGACGTTTTGTCCCTTCAGCGCGCTGACCGGGATGATCTCGGTGAAGTCGTGCTCGGTGCGCCACGCGTCGATGACCGGCAGCAACTGCTCGCGCTGCAGGCGGTCAATCTTGTTGATGACCAGGTACGCCGGCTTATTGGCCTTCGCCGTCTCGGCGATGATCTCCCTGGCCACCTCGCTGACGCCCACGTCGCCATCGGCCGACAGCCCGGCCTCGACGATCAACGCGACCGCGTCGGTGTCACCAATGGCGCTCGTGGCGACATCGTTCATGAACCGGTTCAGGGCCCGGCCCGCGCGATGGATGCCCGGCGTGTCGATGAAGACCATCTGGGAATCATCACGGGTCAGGACGCCTGGGATTCGGTTGCGGGTCGTCTGAGGTCGGGCCGATGTGATCGCGATCTTCTGGCCGAGCATGCGGTTGAGCAGCGTCGACTTGCCGACGTTCGGCCGACCGACGAGCGTAATGAAGCCGCATCGCGTCGGGCCGGTCTCGGCGGACGTGGACGGCGCAATGGGCCGCCCGGGGGGCGTCGACGCCGGCGTGGGCGATTCGGGGGGGGTGGTGCTCAAAGCGCGTTCCAATCAGCCGACCGGCATACCGGCGGCAGGGCGCTCCCAAAAATAGGGCGCTTCCAAAAGGGCTGCGCAGGGTAGCAGGGCCAACCCCTTGGCTCAAGGCGTAGAGCACCTCGCCTGCCTTTATATCTTCAAATGCAGCATGGACTTGCGTCTCTGCTAAGAAGAAACATGAGAAAGCTTCACGTTTGCCTGATCGCCTTGCTCGTTCAAATGTCCTGTGGATGCGATGACGCAGCGCTCGACGAGCCGCTGATCGATGTCACGCTCGACGACGCCGGGCCCCCAGCCGACGCCCGCATGATGTCGCCCACCGACGGCGGCGATGTCGACGCTGGCTCACCCGATTTGGGTCCAGACACCGACATGGCGATCATCGATGCGGGCGGCAACGCGCCCAACCTGTTGTTCATCCTCGCCGACGACTACGGCCTCGACTGGGCGGCCTGCTATGGCGCAGACGACCTGCCCGACACGCCCACAATCAACGCTCTTTGCGCCCGTGGGCTGGTCTTCGAGAACGCCTGGGCCAACCCGGTCTGCTCCCCGACCCGCGCGACGGCGCTGACCGGTCGCTATGCCGTGCGCACCGGGATCGGCTCCGTCGTTGGCCGAAACAAGCTCAACGCTGCGGAGTACACGCTGCCGCAAGCCCTGGCCGAGCAGGGCTATCGCAGCGCGCTGGTGGGCAAGTGGCACTTGGGCGGCGAGCCCGACGCGCCCAATATGTTCGGCTTCGACTACTTCTCGGGCCTGTTCCTCGGTGCCCTGCCCGACTATCGCGCCTGGACAAAGGTCGAGGATGGCGTCGAGGTCAACGAGCAGCGCTACGCGACGACGGCCCAGGTCGACGACGCGCTGGCCTGGCTCGAGACACAGAACGGTCCGTGGTTCTTGCAGATGGCCTTCACCGCGCCGCACAGCCCGTTCCACACGCCCCCCGTTGACCTGTACCGCACGCCTTTGCCCGCAAACCCGAGCACAGCCCAGCAGTATCAGGCGATGGTCGAGGCCATGGACACCGAGCTGCAGCGCCTGCTCGCTGCGATCGATCTCGACAACACCGTCGTCGTCTTCATCGGTGACAACGGCACGCCCCGTCAGGTGGCCCGTGGCCCGGTCGCCGTCGATCGCGCGAAGGGCACGCTGTACGAGGGCGGCATTCACGTGCCGCTGATCATCGCCGGCCCCGGGGTGACCGCCGGGCGCACCGAGGGCCTCGCCAACGTCACCGATCTCTGGCGGACCTTCGCCGAGTTGGCCGGCAGCGACGCGCAGGCCGACGACGCGGTGAGCCTGCGTCCGCTGTTTGCTGATCCGACCGCTGAGGTCCGCTCTTACCTGCGCTCCGATCTCTTCGACGCCGACGCCGGCAATGGCCGCACCACCCGCGACGCGACCCACAAGCTCATCGCGTTCGAAGACGGCACCGAAGCCCTCTACGATCTGAGCGTCGATGCCTGGGAGGCCGCGCCGCTCGACCTCAACGACCCCGCGCAACGGCAAATCCGCGACCGGCTGGCAGGCGAACTCGACCGCATCGTGCGCTGATCTGCGGGTGACACTTCGCTGCGCCGGTGACTCTGCACAGTCGGCATCTGTTTTCAGTCGGCATCTGTTTTCAGTCGGCGCGAGTTTTGAGTCAGCGCCTGTTCTCAGTCGGCACCTGTCTTTAGTCGGCGCAACGCAGCGGGATACGTCATGAAGCACCTCATCTACTGGATCACCGGTCTGGCATTCGTGTTTGCGGGCTGCATACAAACGCCAGACGGTGATGACGCGGACGGCGGGCCCGCCAACGACGCCGGCCCGGATGATGGGCGCGCTCGCGCTGCAAGGGCAGAGTTCGCGAACGCCTTCGTACATCCCACCTGTGGATACGACGGCGAGCCCTCGATCATCCTCACCTTGGCTCAGCATGTCGCCTGCGACCTGAGCGCTGATGGGCCTGAGCGCGTACAGATCTACCTGGATGAGAACGCAGAACTGGCCTTCCCTATCGCCGCATCGACGTCCGTGCAGATCGCACCGGGCAGCCCCATGAACGGGGTCTACTTCGACGCGAACGGCGACGGCGAGTCGGTCACGGGGACCCTGATCTTCGACGCCTTCGACATGTTCGGCGCGGTGGCCGGTCGCTATGCGCTGCGCACCGAAGATGGCGTGGTGCTCGAAGGCGACTTCGGGGCCCGGGTGTGCCCGGCTGAGTCTGCCTTCGTCGACCCGGCGCCCGACTGCTATCCGTACGTACCCGAGCCGCCCATCGAGCCGGGTCCCCGCAACTCACTGTTCGGCGGTGCGTTCGTGCAGCCGGTCTGCGGACCGGGTGTCCCGTCCATCATCGTCTCGCTGGGCGGGCACGCCGCCTGTGATCTCGACGCTGATGGGCCCGACAGGTTGCAGCTGTATTTCGACGCGAACGCCGCCTTGCGGTTCCCCATTCGTGCGCCAGTGGTCGTGCCCGTCGCCCCCGCAACGCCCATGCACGGGCTCTACTTCAATGCGCAGGGCATCGCGTCCCAGGTGTCCGGCGAGGTGCGCATCGAGCGGTTCGACATCGGCGGTCTAGTGCATGCCCAATACGACCTGCGGACCGCCGACGGCTTGGCGCTCGCCGATGCGGTTGAAGCCGAGGTCTGCATCTCGAACGACGCGTGGGACCGTTCGGGGTCAGACTGCTACCCCTATGGCCCGGGTGGACCGCCAGGCCCGCGCCCCGATCCAGCGCCCGAGCCACCAGGCCCTTCGCCCGAGCCTGGCCCGGACGTCGCGCCAGAGCCCGAGCCGCAGCCCGCTGGTCCCATCCCGCCCGTCGAGCCCGGCGACCATTGCGAAGGGCACTATACGGTGACCCAATGGGCG
>JBNMOZ010000160.1:0-10127 GCA_051276005.1 Bradymonadia bacterium
ATCAAAGGATTGCGGTTGTTGCTACCAGACGACAGGTCGCTCAGCCGGTTGTCTTCGAAGTGCAGGGCTTCGATGTGCCAAGCCCCGCGGACGAACGAGACGGTGGCGATCCAGTCGTTGCTTGCCGCGATCTGCGCGGGCGCGGTCAGCAAAGGCAGCCGCAGCGGGCGCAGTCGCCCACGCGCATCGGGCGCGAGGCCCACCACTTGAGATTGGCCGTCGATCGTCGCGATCCACAGCCAGCGCGCGCCGGCTGATTCGATGCGCGCGTCTGGCGCGATGGCGTCGCCGGCGTCGCCGGCGGGGAAGACCACCCGATTGCGACACGTGGCCGAATCGGCAATGACGACCCGCGTCGATCCGCCAACTTCGCGCTCGAACCATGCGACGCGGTTTTGCGCTGTGGCGACTCCCCATTGACGCGCGCCGGGCTGGCTGCAGTCGACGAAGGTTGCGAAGTCCTCGGCGTCCGGGGTGAGGAAGATCTTGCCCTCGGTCACGTAGGCGGTCAGGCGGTCGCCGCGCTGCACCTCGCTGACTGCCACGTCGCGGATCGCGATCGCCTCGGGCACGCGCATGGCCAGATCCAGCACCATCGGCACGGGCGCGCCGCTCAATCCGGGCGCGGAGAAGGCGATAAACCGGCCGTCGAACGTCGAGAGTCGTGCGCCGTCCGTCACCGGCGTGGTGATCACCGTCTCGTCGACCGGCCAGACCCGCGACAGGTTGAGGGCGTGGCCAGTCGGTGTCGCAGCGGTCCACAGCACGCCGTAGCGGGTGCACAGCCCGCGCGGCACGTAGGTCATGCCTGCGCCCAACTGGATCGACGCCGGGTTGCTAAAGCACGCCCCATCCGCAAACGGCGCCTCGATCTCGCCGGGCACCGCCGCGTCGGGGCGCGGCATAAACATGTCGAACGCGTCGGGAGCGGCGGCGTCCTGCGATGCGTCAACGCCGATATCGGGCACGGCGAGGTCAGCGATCTCGGCGACGTCGGGCTGCGCGTCGGGTGTGGGGCTGGGCGTGTCAATGCAACGATCGGCCGAACAGAACGTGCCGATGGGGCAGTCAAAGTCCGTCGTACACTCTGATCCGTCGCCGCCGATCAGCCATTGGCAGCCCGAGAGGAGCAGCACCGCCGCGGGGAGCGTGACTCGTCTCGTCATCGTCAATCTCCCACCAGATACCAGACGAGGCCGCCCACGATCAGCGCGCCCCCGGCCAGGAGCGCGTCGTCGGCTGTGGCTGCGCGGTCATCGCGGCGTGCCGTCAGCGTGTCGAGCCCAAAGCTCTGCTGCTGCCGTGTCGTATAGGCGTCGATGTCGCTCTGCGCGTTGACGGCCGCGACGCCAAACCCGAGCCCGATCGCAGCCACCAGGCCGCCCGTGCCCATGACCACCCAGGGCCCGGTTCGGCTGCGGCCGACGCGAGTGAACCGAACCGGCAGGCGCGCAGAGGGGCAGTGGCTGTCAACGCAGTCGGCCACCCCGAAGGCGCCGCTGACCGTGCCCAGGCCCGGATGCTCAGCCTGAAAACGGTAGAGCCCAGCCGGCAGCGCGAGGGTCGCGGCGTCGACGATCTCTTCGTTGATCCACAGACGCGCGGGCACGACGGGCTCGCCGGCGTCGTCGAGGGCGATCACCGCGACCGGGCGCGCCAGGTTTAGATCGACGACGTGTCGGGCGCCCATGCAGCGTTTCGGGGCCGCGACCTCGACGCGTTGGGCCAGATCGCGATAGCCGGGTCGACGCGCGCGCAGCTGCACCGCGCCCCAGGGCTGGGATCCCGCGCCTTCGACCTGGGCATCGGGCGGGCGCACATGCGGGACGATCTGCACGGCGCATCGGGTCATCGCGACGGCCAGCGGGCCACCCTTCGCCGACACGCGGACCGTCTCGTCGAGGTACCCGCGCGCGGTCACCGTCACCGGGTTATGGGCCGCGGTCACCGTCTGCAAGGGGTCACCCTGCGCGGTGCGCACGGCGAATTCAGCGATGGGCTTACCGCCATCCTGGGGGTTAAGCTCAACGGCGCACGGCGGCTGGTCAGGCAGCCGAATGGGGCCCGCCCCCGCGATCTCGATGCCGTGCGCGCGCGTCCCGCAGGCGGTCGTCCACGCCACCGACCATCGGCCAGGGCGCAGGTGCACCGAGCGCGGCGCCTTCGGACTGAGCGGGATGCGGATGCGCGCCAGACATGCCCCAGCGCAGGTGGCCTTCCAGGCTGTGGGATCGCCCGGCGAGAGGTGCACCGTGCCCGAACGGGCCGGCAGAGACACCGTCACCGGTCGCCCGCGCCGCGGCAGCCAGCCGTCGACCTGACCGACGCGGGCCCAGGCGGTCTGCAAGCGACTCCGAGGTTGCCGTTGCTGCATCGCGACGGGCGCCAGCGCCTGCGCGGCGACCAAATGACTGACGGCCGAGATGGCGTGGCGCGCTCGATCGGTGCGGCGCCCTGACAGGTAGAACCAGGCGGCCCCCGCGACGTAATGCGCACAGGCCCGGGCCGCGGGTGGGCCCGCTTCGGTCAGCGCGGCAGCGTCGCGGGCGATGGTCGCCCACGCCGCTGGATCGCGCGTGGTCAGCCGGGCCTTGAGCGCCTGAAGTGGGGCGGGCAGACCGGCGACGGCGCAGGGCGTCTGCGGGGCGGCCGCGGCGGTCGTGGCGCAGACCGCCAGTAGCAGAGCGTTCACGGCGAGACTAGCCGCGCACTGAACAGCGAATCGTCTGTTGCCGGTCATCTTCCCCCCTGAGGACGGTGAACCGCAGGTCCAACCGCTCCCCCTTCTGACGCGATGAACGCAACGCCCGGGCCAACTCGTCAACGCAGGCCTGGGCCGAGCATCGCCCGCCACCGTAACCCAGAATTGACCATCGAAGCGTGAACACGCGGTCACCCTCGGCCAGATCGCCGCAGGCCTTGCCCGTCACGATCGGTGCCGCTGCGCCATCATCGAGCAGGGTCGCGGCCGGTCGGCGCGCGACCTCGGCGAGGCGCTGCGAGAGGGGTGCGTCGATCAGCGCGCCCGCGTCGTCAACGAGCACGCGACGCCAGTCGATTCGGCGTGCGAGCTGTCGACGCGTCGCGTCGGCCAAATTTGGCCACAGGGCCGGCTGTGCGAGGGTTTGGTCCATGACGATGGCCGCCCGTTGCTGCGCCGCCGCCCCGCGATACCGGGTCCGTCCATCGGGCAGCGCCTGCCGCTCGACCTTGGGATGATCGACCAGCGGCCCCTCGGGCGCGCCGAGCGAAACCGGCCTTGAGGGGGGCGCGGCGCTGGTCACGGTGCTGGCCACGGCAACGGCCGCCGAGATGGGCGCAGAGACGGGCAGGGCGGGCGCCTCGGTGACCGGCTGCGCGATGGCGCGAGGATCGTCATCATCGGCGGTGAGCAGCCACCCAATCAGCGCCGCGAGCCCCAAGCCGATGAGAGCGACCACCAGCCAGCGGGCCGATGATTGCGGCGCACTCCCCAGCGCCTGAACCTCTCCGTTGGCGAGGCTGGCTCCGGTGCTGGGTCGCTGGGGGGCGGGCGTCGGCAACGGCGTCGGCTGCGGCAGGGCCGTCGCTTCGAATCCGATCGGTATCGGACCCTGCGCGGTGGTGATCCGCTCAAGCTCGACCAGCAGGGCGCCGGCATCGGGGGGGCGCGCTGTCTTCTCGAGTTGCAGGCACCGATCGATGAGCGCGATGAGCAGGGGCGGCAGGTGCGGCGCCGCTTCGCGCAAAGACGGGATGCCCCGATCGAGCAGCACGCCGAAGATCTGGTGCTGAGTCTTGCCGGGGTTGGCGCGCTGGCCGCTGAAGCACTCGTACAGCACCGCGGCCAGCGAGAACACGTCGGCCCGGGCGTCGATCGGCGCGCCCCGCAGCTGCTCGGGCGGCATGTACTGCAGCGTGCCCATCATATGGCCCGACTCGGTCTTCACCTCGGCCTGCTCGGCCTTCACCAGCCCGAAGTCGAGGACCTTGACGAAGTCATCGGCGTCGTCGCGGCGGCAGAGCATGATGTTGTCGGGCTTGAGATCGCGATGCACGAAGCCGCGGCGATGGGCCTGGGCGAGGGCGCCGGCCAGCGTCTGCGCGATGCGCAACGACTCGTCGAAGGGCAACGGCGCCCGCGCGATGCGCGCGCCGAGGGTCTCGCCTTCGAGCAGCTCCATGACCAGGTAGGGCTCACCCCGCTCGGCCGCGAAGCCCACGTCGAAGACCCGCACGACATGATGGGTGAAGTCGGCCAGCGTCTGCGCGGCGCGGGCCTCTTGGATCATGCGCGCCTTGAGCGCCGCCCGGTCCGCGTCGGGCAGATCTCCGGGGACCGACAGCACCTTGATTGCGCGGCGCACCTTGAGGCGCGTGTCCTCGGCGAGGAATACCTGGCCCATGCCGCCCGCACCCAGACGCTTTGTCAGCCGATACCGTCCGTCGTCGAGCGTCGTTGGCGCGTCGAGGCGCGCGCCGCAGATCGGACAAAACCGCGCGCTCGCCTCGTCGATGGAGGCGCCGCAGGTCAGGCAGGGGGGGGCAGTGGACACGCTGGAAACTAAGTCATCAGCGCTACGCCCGCAAATCCAGGCGCGCCGTCATCAGCGGCGGGCGCGGCCGCCGCGCTCGATGGCGGTGATGAAGTCGGCGATCGCGCCTTGGAGTCCCTTGAGCAGCGCCCGCGCGAAGCAGGCGTGCCCCACGTGAAATTCGTCGATCTTCGCGTGCTGGGCGAGCTGCTCGGCGGTGTCGAGGTCGAGCCCACCCGACACGGCCACCTTGATGCCCAAGCGCTCGGCCAGCGAGGACGCGTCGACGATGCGCGCCAACTCCTGGCGGCGCTCGGAGCCACGCGCGCTGACGAAGCGATGGGTGTTGAGCACCGCCACGTCGGCGTTCAGGCGATGCAGCGCCTTGATTTGCTCCAGCGCTGGCTCGACCCGCACGCCCACCTGCACGTCGGCGTCGGTCAAGTGCCCCACGTGCTTCTTGAGGGCGTCCTTGAGCACATGCGCGTCGAGGCCACCGCCACCACCGCGGCGATCGCGACCTTCGGGCACCAGCGTGACCCGGTCGGGGCGAATGTCGAAGGCAGCGCTGACCACATCGGCGGTGGGCGGCAGGTCGACGCACATGTGGGTGTGTACCGCCTGGCGCAGCTGGGTCAGATCGCGCGGGCGCATACCGCGCTCGCCGTCGGTCAGGCCGACGACGAGGCCGTCGGCGCCCGCCAACTCGGCGAGCACGGCCGCCGCGATGGGCTCAGGGCCGCCGCGATGGCTCAGCTGACGAAAGCCGACCACGGAGTCGAGGTCGACGAAGAAGCGCGCGTCCATTCGGTCTCCTTGCCCAGTCTTTCGGGCGTCGGTGTGGGTCAGCCCGCCGCCTTGGCGAGGGCGCTGGCGATGCGCTCGGCGGCCCGCTTGATCGGGCCCATCGAGGGGCCTTCGACCATCACGCGGGCGAGCATCTGCGTGCCCGAGTAGCGCACGAGCACGCGTCCGTTGTCTGCGAATTCGGCCTCGGCCTGGGCGATCGCGGCGACCACCTTGGGCAGCGTCTCGATGGGCGGCTTGGTGCTGACCGGCACGTTCTCGAGCACCTGCGGGAAGCGCTCCATGCAGGCGGCCAGCTCGCTGAGGGGCTGACTCTGGCCCGCCAGGATGCCCAGCACGGTCAGCGCGGTCACCAGGCCATCGCCGGTGGTGCCGTGATCGTGCACGATCACGTGCCCGGACTGCTCCCCGCCCAACATATAGTCGTGGGCGCGCATGCGCTCGACCACGTAGCGATCGCCGACGGCGACCCGCTCAACCTTGGCGCCCACCTCGCGCATGGCGCGATCGAGCCCCAGGTTGCTCATCACGGTCGCGACCACGGTGTTGCCGCGCAGCCGGCCTTGGGCCTTCATCCAGCGTCCGATGAGCGCGATGACCCGATCGCCGTCGATGATCTGTCCGGTCTCGTCGGCGAGCATGCAGCGATCGGCGTCGCCATCGAGGGCGATCCCGACGTCGGCGCGGTACTGCGTGACGTGGCGCGCCATGTAGTCGGCATGCAAGGCGCCGCAGCCGCCGTTGATGTTGGTGCCGTCGGGCGAGACGCCCAGCGGGATCACCTCGGCGCCGAGCTCTTGCAGCACCTGCGGCGCGACCTTGTAGCCGGCGCCATGGGCGCAATCGACCACGATGCGCATGCCCTCGAGCGTCAACGCCTTGGGGAACGATGACTTCGCGAAGACCGAGTAGCGCCCGACCGCGTCGCCGATGCGAAAGGCGCGGCCGATGCCGGTGCCCGTCGGGCGGAAGTGCTCGAGGGACGGGGCGCGCATCATCTCTTCGATGGCGGCCTCTTCGGCGTCGGGCAGCTTGTAGCCGTCACCCGCGAAGATCTTGATCCCGTTGTCTTCAAAGGGGTTGTGGCTGGCCGAGATCATCATGCCCGCGTCGGCGCGCATGTCGCGCGTCAAGAACGCCACGCCGGGCGTGGGCACAGGGCCCAGCAGGTGCACATCGACGCCGGCCGAGCAGAGCCCGCTCGCGAGCGCCATCTCGATCATGTAGCACGACAGCCGGGTGTCCTTGCCGATCAAGACCTTGGGGCGGCGCCCGTCGATGCGATGCGACAGCTGGTAGCCGATGGCCCGTCCAAGCTGCACCACCGTCTCGGTCGTGATCGGGTGCTTGTTCGCGGTGCCGCGGATGCCATCGGTACCAAAGAGTTTACGCGTCGGACCGCTCAAATCGGGCTCCTGGAGAGAGTCAGCTGAGTTGGGAGAATCGGGGGCAGCGTCACTTGGGCTTGCTGTCCGGCGCGCCTGCGTCGGCGCTCGGCACGCCCGCGTCGACCGGCGGCGGCGGCGGGGGTGGCGGATCGTTCTGCACCAGCGTCACCTTGCCGGGACGCACCTCGCGCACGACCAGATCGGGCGGCGCGGCTGCGGAGACTTCGCGGCTCTTGAGCACGCGCTTCTTGGGATCGGTGCCCGCCACGTTGACGAAGACCGCAAGCTGCTCGGGCGCCAACGCGTCGAGCTGGCGTACGGGCCCGAAGAGCGTCACCGACGCGGTGGGCGGGCTGACCTCGTAGCCAAACGAATCAGGGCCCTCACCGCGAATGCCGATCGGCAGCCCTGAGAGCTGGCGCGTGCTCGTCTTCTCGGCGATGATCAGCGTCACCTTGAAGGTCTGGCCGCCGTTGAGATAGGTGGTCAGGTCGGGCGCGTTGATGAGTCGACGCGAGACCGTCACCGATCGTGCGCGCTGATCGAGGTTGACCGGCAAGGTGCGCACGATCGACAGCGTGTCGACGCGACTGGCGGCGCCTTCGACCACCACGGTGGGCGGCTCGACGGTATGCTCCACCAGCCGGAAGGCGTCCTCGGGTTCGCCCTGAATGTCGGCAACGACGGGCACTTCCTTACGCTTCTTCTGCTCGAAATGCACCAGCATCGCGGGCGGCCGCACCGTGGCCACAGAGACCCCGGACGGGATGTCGAAGAGCGCGTGCTCGAACGTGTACGTGTCCTGCTCGACGCCCGTCAGGTTGACCGCGAGCGATGCCAACTCGACCGACTCGAGCAGCCATTGCGGGCCGCGTAAGCGCACCTCGACCTTGTCGACCAGCGGGCTGACGAGCACCAGATGGCCGGGGTAGGTGACCCGGATCGGCACGATGAGGTTGCGCTCGCTGACGCTCTCCTGGCGCTTGATGATCACCAGCGTGACCGACAGGATCAGCGCGACGACCTTGAGCGGCAGGTTGTTGAGGACCGCCGCGCGCAACCAGCTCTTCACGTGTCGCCCCCTTTGCCCCGCGTCAGGGCGCGCACCATGCGGCGTGGCCCGCTGCCGTCGGCGCGCTTGAGGAGCAGATCGGTCAGCCGTTCGCGCAGATCGGTGGCGCCGACGTCGATCGACAGCTTGCCCTCATAGCCCAGCGAGACGGTGCCGCGCTCTTCAGAGACGACGATGATCAGCGCGTCGGTCTCCTCCGAGATGCCCAGCGCCGCGCGGTGCCGGGTGCCCAGCGTGCGTTCGATATTCGGATTCACGCTCATCGGCAAAAAGATGCCCGCCGCCTCGACGCGTCCGCGGCGCACCACGACCGCGCCGTCATGCAGCGGGTTTTGTCGGTCGGGTACAAACAGGCTGTAGAGCAGCTCTTTGGACACCTTGGCGTCGATCAGCGTGCCCTCCTCCATGTAGGGCCCCAGATCGCCCTCCCGCTCGACGACAATGAGCGCGCCAATATGCTGCCGCGCCAGCATGTTGGCCGCCTTGACCAGCTCGTCGATGACGTGGGCGCCCTGCCCGGATCTGAACCCGGTGAGAAACTGCGTGCGACCAAACGCCGCCAACGCGCGCCTGATATCGCTCTGAAAGAGCACCACCACGATCAGGAAGAGGCTGTTGATGAACTGCTCGAGCAGCCAGTTGAACGTCGGCAGATCGACGTAGGCCTTCTGGCTGAGAAAGTAGAGCAGCACCAGCGCGACCAGGCCCATGAGCATCGGCACCGCGCGGGTGCCCTTGATGATCAGCAGGACGCGATAGATGACGTAGTAGACGATGAGGACGTCGAGCAGCGTCGAGATGACGTCGATGACGGTCTGGCCGATCATGCGGCCTCGCTCTGAGTCGCTGATCGGATGGCCGAGAGGATCGCGCGGGCATCGTATGCGGCCTCAACGTCATGCACGCGCAGCACATGTGCGCCCAGCCAATGCGCACATGCGCCAACGGCGAGCGTACCAGCCTCGCGATCGCCTACCGGGCGTCCGGTCAACGCGCCCAAAAACGACTTACGCGACGCGCCGATAAGGATCGGCCGGCCCAGCGCCGCCAGCCGCGGCAGGCCCGCGATCAACGCGACGTTCTGCGCGACCGTCTTGCCGAAGCCGATGCCGGGATCGAGGCAAATTGCGGCGTCGTCGATGCCCGACGCGCGGCAGTCGGCCAGCCTGCCCTCAAAGAACTCCAGGACGGCACCCACGATGTCGTCGCTGCCCAGATTGCCCTGCTGCATGGTCTTGGGCCGGCCGCGCATATGCATCACGACCGCGCCGACCTTGGTCGACGCGACGACGGCGCGCATGCGTGGATCGCTCAGGCCAGTGACGTCGTTCACGATATCAGCGCCCGCGTCAACGGCCGCGCGGGCGACGTCTGCTTTGGACGTGTCGATAGACACAAGGGCGGGGCAGCCCTGCGCTCGAAGCGCCTCGATGAGCGGCACGACGCGGGCGATCTCGACGTCAGCCGGCACTGGATCGGCGCCGGGCCGCGTTGACTCACCGCCCACATCGATGATGTCGGCGCGAGACAATGTGGAGCTGACATGGGCGAGTGCGGCCGGCAAGTCGATGAAGCGACCGCCGTCCGAAAAGGAGTCGGGCGTAACATTGAGTACGCCCATCAGGCACAGGTTGCCTGCGTCATTGAAGCTAAGGCGCCGTCGGCCGACGTGCCAGCGCATCCGAGCCCTTCTCGCCGAAGCGCTCCGTGCAGACGCGACCAAATCGCGTCATACGGATCGCGTCGACTTTGCGTTCACCCTGCGCCGTCGGTCTCGGGCAGCAGGTTAGGACCACCACTCTTGGAGCCGCTCTGGGGATCATCCTGCGTGGCGAAGACCGACTTGGGCCGCCGCGTACGCGTCGTCTCAGCGACGTCAGCCTGCTTGAGTGGCGGCAGCGTCTCGCCGCGAATCACCATCAAAACGTCTTTGGCGTCCAGGGTCTCACGGGCAAGCAGAGCTTCGGCCAGGTCGCGCAGTTTGTCGATATTCTCGGTGATGAGCGACTGCGCTTTGTTGTAGCCGTCCATCACGAAGCGTCGAACCTCGGAGTCGATATCGATCGCGGTCGCCTCAGAATAGCCACGCTGCTGCGCGCTATCACGGCCCATGAAGGGCTGGGCGTCGGCCTTACCAAAGGCCAGCGGCCCAAGCTTCTCGCTCATGCCCCATTCGCAGACCATCCGGCGGGCCGTGTTGGTGGCCATCTGGATGTCTTGGCCTGCGCCCGTCGTGATCTGGTCGAAGATGATCTCTTCGGCGACCCGGCCGCCCATGGCCATCGCAAGCTGTGCCTGCGCGTGCATCTTGTCCATCGACAGGCGGTCCTCGACGGGCAGCATCTG
>JBNMOZ010000161.1:0-10093 GCA_051276005.1 Bradymonadia bacterium
AGAGCTGCACCTTGAAGGCGGGATCCTTCATGGCCCAGTCCATCAGCTTATCGGACCAAAAGCTCGCCGACAGCAGGCCGCGTTGATGCCCGCGCGATTCTTCGAGCAGCGCTTCGCCGAGGCTGTAAATCTGGCGGTTCAGCGCGGGGTCGTCGAGCGCAGGCAAGACGGCTTCGGAGCGGCGGGTGAACCGAGAAAAGAGACCCATCTGACCTCCTGTCGCAGTGCGCAGACTCAAGGCAGCCGCGCAGACCTCAAGGCAGCAGTGCGGGTCAGCTCAGGACGGCACTCAACGCTGCATCGACGGTCGGGTGTTCGAAGACGAATCCGGCGCGCAACAAGCGCGTGGGCTCGGCCTGCTGGCTGGCGAGCACGGTCTGCGTCGCCATCTGCTTGCCAAACGCGAGCTTGATCGCGAAGGCGGGCGCCGGCAGCACCGCGGGTCGATTGAGCGCCGCACCCAACGCTTTGGAGAACACGGCGTTGGTGACCGGCGTGGGCCCGGTGACGTTGAACGGGCCGTGGTGATCACCGTCAATGAGCAGCGCCAAAGCGCGCACGGTGTCGGGCAGGCTGACCCAGCTCATGTACTGCGTGCCCGAACCCAGCCGACCACCCCCGCCGATCTTGAAGATCGGGAGCATGCGCTCGAGGGCCCCGCCGTCGGGGTCGAGCACGAGGCCGAATCGGGGATGCGCCACGCGAACGCCGGCGTCGACGGCCGGCCCGCAAGCCGCCTCCCAGGCGACGCAGACCTCGGCCAGAAAGTCGGTGCCGGGCGCGCTGTCTTCAGTGGAGACCGCCGTGCCCGCGCCTGCGCCGTAGATGCCGACGGCCGATGCGCTGACGAGCGCGGGCGCCGATGTCGACGGGTCGATCGCGAGCGCAGTGAGGGCCTGAGCGAGCGCTGCGGTGCGATCGACGCGGCTGTTGCGGATGCGCTGCTTCTTGGCGTCGGTCCAGCGCCCGCTGGCGACGGGATCGCCGGCGAGGTGAACGACGACGTCAACGCCGGAAAGATCGGGCACGACGGCGGGCTCGACCCACACGTACGGCCCGTCTCCGCTGCGCGTCAGGGCGACCACGTCATCGCCGCGGGCCCGCAGATATTCGCTGAGTGCCGAGCCGATCAGCCCGGTGGATCCTGAGATCGCGATCTTCATACAGCCTCCGCTCTGGCCGACGGCAACAGCCGGTCGACGACCTCGCCCAGCCAGCGCGCGATTTGCGCACGGCCTGCCACCTCGGGCAGCACCGCGAGCGCTTCGCTCTTTAGGGTCGCGATGCGCGCATATGCGCCGTCAATGCCTAACGTGCCCGCAGCGCTGGGGCGATGATGGGCGAGATCCTGACCGACCGGCTTGCCCATATCGCACGCCGCGCCCAAGGCATCGGCCAAGTCGTCGGCCACTTGGTACGCCTCACCGACCGCAGCCGCAAGGCTGCGCCAGGGCGTCGGATCGACGCCGCCGCTGATGGCGCCCATGACCGCCGCTGCTTCGAAGAGCGCCCCGGTCTTGGCGCGATGGTACTGCTGCAGCGAGAGCACCGGTTCGGCCTCCCAGGCCTGCCCAGCGACAAGGCCGCGTCCGGCGCCCATGCCCCGCGCGAGGACCTGGACGAGGCGGCCAACCTGGGCCGGATAGGCCTGCGCCACGCTGCCCAGCGTCTCGAACGCCAGCGCGATCAGGCCGTCACCGGCCAGTACGGCGAGCGCGCTGCCATGTGCCCGGTGCACCGTCGGCAGGCCGCGGCGAACGGCAGCGTCGTCAAAGCACGGGAGATCGTCGTGTACAAGCGATGCGCAATGTACCAGTTCGACCGCCGCGCCGGCCGCGTCCGCCAGATCTGACGGCGCACCTGCCGCGTCTGCCACGGTCAAGCACAGCTGGGGTCGGATGCGACCGCCGGCCGGAAAGACCGCGTGCTCCAGCGCCGCGCGCAGGCGTGGCGGTTGCTCAGTGCCCTGCAGACCGCGCAGGGCGGCGTGCAATCGGTCTTCAATTCTGCGAGTCGAGTTTGAGGTCGGCATTACTTGTCACACTGCCATTGCGACTGCGATCGCGATAGAAGAATCGAATTATCGGTTCTGGCGTAAACACTTCCGCTCTCACGGTGATCAAGAGGAGCGCTCGCACCGCTCGACGCCAAGGGCACAAGTCGGAGCCAGGGGCGCCGCGAATCTTTCTCAGGTTGAATGCGGGCGGCGCGACTTCTACCTTGGCGACCATGACCGATCGAATCATTATCGTGGGCGGCGGAATCGCTGGCCTCGTCGCCGCCTGTGACCTCGCCCGGGCCGGGCGCTCCGTCCTGTTGTTGGAACGCGCCGCCGAGGTTGGGGGCAAGATGCGCCGGGTCGCCGTCGGCGATCGGGTCCTCGACGCGGGCCCCACCGTGCTGACGATGCGCTGGGTCTTCGATGAGCTCTTCGCCGACGCGGGCGCCGACTTCGAAGCCGCAGTGCCCTTGCGTCGCGCCGACTTGCTGGCGCGACACGCGTGGACCGACGGCAGCCGACTCGACCTGTTCGCCGACGCCGCGCGCTCCGCTGACGCCATCGCCGACTTCGCGGGCCCCGCGGCCGCAGATGGCTTCAACCGCTTCTGCGAGTATACGCGGGCCATCTATGAGGAGGTCGAAGGGCCGTTCATCCGCGGGCCGCGCCCCACCATGGGCAGCATCGTCGCTGCGCGGGGGCTCAAGGTCTTCAAGTCGCTCAAGACGATCGACAGTTGGCGCACCATGTGGCGCGCGCTGGGCGACTTCTTCCCGGATCCACGGCTGCGCCAGCTCTTCGGACGCTACGCGACGTACTGCGGCAGCTCGCCGTTCGAGGCCCCCGCGACGCTCAACTTGATCGCCCATGTTGAGAAGGCCGGCGTCTACATGGTCGAGGGCGGCATGATCCGCGTCGCGCAGGCCCTGTCCGATCTCGCACAAAAGCTCGGTGTAGAGGTGCGCTGCTCGACGCCGGTTGAGGCGCTCGTCGCCCGCAATGGCCGCGTAGTCGGGGTCGATCTGCCCAGTGACGAGACCTTTGGGGGAGAGCACCTGCCCGCCGCGGCCGTCATCGCCAATTGTGGGCTCGGTCCGTTGGTGCGCGGCGCGCTCGGCCCCGTGGGCGCAAGCCTGCGCCGCACGCCACCCGACCGGTCCTTGTCGGCAGTGACCTGGTGCACGACCGCCCGTGTCAGCGGGTTCCCGCTCGCATTTCACAACGTCTTCTTCAGCGCGGACTACCCGGCAGAGTTTGTCGACTTGCAAGTTGGCCCTCCCCAGGATCCGACGGTCTATCTGTGTGCGCAGGATCGCGACGGCTTCGCGCCGCCCGGCGATGTTGAGCGCGTCTTTCTGTTGATCAACGCGCCCGCTACGGGAGATACGGCGGGCTGGCCCGAGCGGATCAGTCAGGCCCGCGACGCCACCTTCGCGCGGCTCGCTCAGGCCGGGGTCAAGATCGACATCGAGGACGAGGTGTGCACCGGCCCCGCCGACTTCGAGGCGCTGTTTCCGCAGACCGGCGGTGCGCTCTATGGCTCGCCCACGCACGGCTGGCGGTCCAGCCTTGAGCGGCCGGGCAGCCGCACGAAGCGCCCGGGCCTGTATTTGGCTGGCGGCGGCGCCCACCCCGGCGCTGGAGTGCCGATGGCCGGCTTGAGCGGACGCCTCGCCGCCGCAGCCGTGCTCGAAGATCTCAAATGAGCGGGCCCCCGCTCTTCGACGTGGCGCTGCCCACGGACGGCTATGCCTGGTGGTACCTCGACGTGCTCGACCCTGAGGGTGGGCGGGGCTTTACCCTCATCGCCCTGCTGGGCAGCGTCTTCTCACCCGGGTATGCCCGGGCGCGGGCTCGAGGCCCGACGGACCCCCTGGAGTTCTGTGCCATCAACATCGCCGTCTATGGGGCGCGCAAACGCTGGGTGATGACCGAGCACTCGGACGTGGAGCGATCTGCGGACCACCTGCGAATCGGCGGCACCACGCTGCGCTACGATGGCGCAGAACTGGTGGTCGAGTTCGACGAGCAATGCTCGCCTTTTGGCAGGGCGCTCAAGGGCTCGGTGCGCGTCACCCCCGTCGTCGCGGGCAACGCCTGCCATCAACTCGACGCCGCGGGCCGTCACCGATGGTGGCCCATTGCCCCAGTCGCGCGCGCCGTCGTCGAGCTGGGCGACGAGCGCTTCGAGGGCCCGGCCTATCACGACATCAATTCTGGCGATCGTCCGTTGGAGGCTGACTTTCGACGCTGGGACTGGTGCCGGAGCGCCGACGGTACGGTGCTCTACGACGTCGTTCAGCGCGACGGCCCGCCCATTGAGTTCGGGGTGCAGTTCACGCCGGACGGCCCGCAGCCCATCGCGTGGTCGACGCGCACTGAGTTGAAGAAGGGCGGTTGGGGCGTGGCCCGCGCGACGCGATCTGAGTCGCCCATTCAACTGCACGCGACCCTCGAAGATACGCCGTTTTATACCCGAAGCTGGCTGCACCGCGACGGTCCAGACGGCCCCGTCCACGTCATGCACGAGTCGTTGGATCTCGACCGCTTCGACCGCGCCTGGGTGCGCTGCCTGCTGCCCTTCAAGATGCGCGGCGGCTGGCGGTGGTAGGCGCCCTCGTCGGGGTGCTCTGGGGCTGGGCCGCCATGGTCGCCGTCGTCTCGGGCGTCGCCATCTTTCGCCGAGCGCGCGCGCCGCGGATAGACGCTGGCGACTGCCCCCCGCTGATCTTGGTGCGGCCCTGCGCGGGCGCCGAACCGGGGCTGCTCGCGCGGCTGTCTGCCGTCGGCGACTGGCCCCGACCGCCCCAAGTGCGTCTCTCGGTGACCGACGCACATGATCCTGCGCACGCGGTCGCCATCTCGGCCGTCGCGGCGTTGTGCGCCCAGCAGGTCGACGCCGAGGTGCGGGTCATCCTGGCGGTCACGCCCAACCTCAAGTCGGCGCAGCTGATCCATTGGTTCGACGCGGCCCCCCCCGACGCGATCTTCATCAACGTCGACAGCGATGTCGACTTAGATGGCTTTGACGGCGCGGGCCTGATCGGCGCTCTGCGCGACGCCGATGCGGCTTGGACGCCCCCCAGTGAACACCAGCCGCTGTCCTTTGGCGACCACGCCTCGGCCGCGTTCCTCAACGCATCGCTGCACAGCTTCGCGCTGCTGGGCGGCCTGGATCCGGCGGGGCTCGTGGGCAAGGTCTTCGCGGTGCGGGTCGGGGCGATGCGGGCGGCGGGTGGCTTTGACAGGCTCGACACCTGCCTGGGCGAAGACATGGAGATCGCGCGCCGAATCCGCGCGAACGGGGGCCGAGTCGCGCTGCATCCCGGGGTCGCCCGGGCCTGCCCTCAAGGGCGAAACTTCGCCGATGTCGTAGGGCGCTATGCCCGCTGGCTGGCCGTGATCCGGGCCCAGCGCCCGGCGCTGCTGCTCAGCTATCCCCTGCTCTTTGGTGCGACCTTGCCCCTGATCGTGCTCAGCATGGCCGCGGGGGCGTGGGGCGCGCTTGGTCTGGCGGTGGGCGCGCGGGCGGGCGTTGTCATCGCGGCGCGGCACTTCAACGCGCGGCCGCTGGCCCCGCTGAGCGTCTTGCCGGCGATCGTCTTGGGCGAGATCGTCACCTGGGGCGCCTTCTTACGGGCGTCGACAACGCGCTCGGTGATCTGGCGGGGGCGTCGGCTGCGTATTGGTCTCGATGGCCAGTTGGACGCCCAGACAAACGATCAGTCGGATCAGTCGGATCAGTCGCCCTGAGCGTCCGACTCTCGCGGCAACGCGCCCTTGCGGTTCATCCAGGCGAGCATGCGCTCGGCGAAGGCGCCCAACCAGCTCTTCGGCGCGCGATGGGTGACCTCGAACATGGCGCGGGTGGCCTTGTCGCTCAGCGCGGTCTCGATGCGCTCGAGCTGGGTGAGCACCGCCGCTTCCAGCGCCAGCCGCCGCGGCTCGACGCCCTCAACCGGCGCAACCGGCGGCCCGAAGCTCAGGTAGAGAAAAGGTTTTTCGGTATGGCCAAACACATAGCGGATCGCGAGCGGGATGACGACGGCGTCCGGCACGGCGTCCCACACGACCGGGGCGCCCCGCCGAAAGCCCAACGGCCGCTCGTTGATCGGGCGCTCATCACCCTGCGCGAAGATCCACACGAAGCGCCCGGGTCGATCCAACAGCTGGATCGCATAGTCGATGGAGTCGCGGGCCAGGCCCTGCCCCTGCTCACCCCGCTCGACACCGAAGGCGCCCACCCGCGCAAAGAACGGGAGCTTTCGCAGGTTGTCGGCGTCCATCATCGCGTACGGATCGCAGTCGACCATGCGCTCGGCGACCAGCAGGCAGATCAGCGGGTCCCACCAACTGGTATGGTTACTGACGAGGATCACGGGCCGGTCGAGCGCGGCGCGCAAATGCTCGACGTCGGCCACGCGAACCTGTTGGAAGGTCTTGGCGATACGCTTCTCGGCATGCCGAGAGAACCAGGCCGTAAACAACTTAGATTTGCGCGCGGGGATCATCGATGGACGTCCTGAGTAAAGTCGGCCTGTGGCTCGCCGTGGGGTTGGCCACGGCCCTCTTCATGGAGCTGTGGTCGGCGGTCCTGCACGGGCGCCTGTGGCACGGGCCGCTGTGGCCGATGCATGAGAGCCATCACGTGCCGAGCGGTAAATGGGAGATCAACGACATCCTCTCCGTCTCCCATGCGCCGATCGCGATGGCAATGATCCTCTACGGCTGCGTGGGCCCCATCGGCGTGGCGCGCGAGGTGCTCTTTGGCATCGGGCTGGGCATGACGGTCTTTGGCTTCGCCTACATCATCGTGCATGATGGCCTGGTGCATGGGCGCCTGCCGGTGCAGGGCCTGGCGAAGTTTCGCTACCTGCGGCAGGTGCGCAACGCGCATCGGGTGCATCACCTGACCGGCGAAGCGCCGTATGGCCTGTTCTATGGGCCCTGGGTCGTCAAGCGCATGGCGAAACACAAGCAGGCAGAGCGGGCCCGGGCGAGCGAAGTCGACTAAGGTTGGCGGGGCAATCCCTCGCGAGGCAATCCTTCGCGAGGCAGTCGGTCACGGAGCGCGCAGGTCGAATTCCGCGCGCCGGCCCCCGGTCAGCGGCCGCAATCGCAGCGATCTGGTTCGTGTCCCAAGGGGTAATTGGCGACGATCCGACGCAGCTCATTCGCTGGTTGGTCCTCGCCACTTCCCCGGTTCCGGCCGGATTCTGGTAGATCGAATCACCAGCCTCGGAGAGTCCATTGCGCCCAAGCCTGCTTGCCATTGCCCTCCTCTGCCCCAGCGCGGCCGCCCTCGCGCAGGCCCCCACCGCGGGGATCTTCGTGCCGGATGGCGACGTGGCTGCCGGGGTGGGCGCGCAAATGCTCGAGGTCAACCCGGCAGGCATCGGCTTCGGCGGCGGCTTCGACCTGGCCTACAGCTACATCGACGCGGCGGCGGCGTCCGGCGGTCAAGGCCACCAAATCGCGCTGTCCGTCGGCCTCGACATGCTCCACCTGGGCATTGGCACGCAGTTTCTCGAAGCCCCCGCGGGCCTGGGCGAGGGCTCGAGCAAGGCGACCTTCGCCGTCGCGCTCGAAGTCTCCGAGAGCTTCTCGGTCGGTGCCGCCTGGCACCGCTTCATCAGCGACAGCGACAGCGCGCTCAACGACACCCAGACCTGGGACGTCGGCGTGCAGGCGCGACCGAGTCGCTGGGTCGCGCTGGGTGCGCGGCTGAGCGACGTGTCGACGCCGGTGATCGGCGAGACGCAGGTGGAGTTGGGCTATGACGCAGCCATCTCGGTGCGGCCGGGCACCGAAGATCTATCGCTGACCGCGACCGCGCGCCTATATGACGCGAAGGCGACATTTGGTGGACTGCTGAGCTGGCGTTTCTTTGGGCCGTTCGCCCTGCAGGGTCGCTATGAGCGAGCCGATCTGGGCGACGCCGCCGTGCACCGGGTGATGCTCGGCGTCAGCGGTTTGGGGCAGATCGCGTTGGGCCTCTTTGGCTTCAGCCCCGACCTGGGGGGCGAAGGCCGCGCGGGCTTCGGCGTCACAGCGCGTCTGCGCTCGTCGGTGCCGGCGATGCCGTCGGTCCTGGCCCGCCCGCGCGTCGTCGAGGTGGGCATCTCGAGCGGCGACGAGTACACCACCGTCGGCTTCTTCAGCCGCAGCGCGCGTACCCCATTCCTCGAGACCTTGCTGACGTTGCGCCGGCTCGCCGCGCATGACGAGGTGGCCGGCATTCTGCTCACGATCAACGCCGACCTGGGCTGGGCGCAGGCCGCTGAGGTGCGCGAGGCCATCAAGATGCTGCGCCGCGCGGGCAAGAAGGTCTACGCCTACCTGCCCGTGGGCGACACGCGCACGTACTCGATCGCCGCCGCCGCCGACGCCATCTACACCGCGCCTGCCGGCGGGCTGCTGCTGACCGGCCTGCGCATCGAGATGATGTACCTCGCCGACCTGCTCGGCGCGTTGGGGGTCAAGGCCCAGTTCGTGGCGATTGGCGCGTTCAAGAGCGCGCCGGAGACCTTTACGAACAGCGGCCCCAGCCCGGCCGCACGCATGGCCGAAGACGCTCTGCTCGACAGCCTGTATGGCCAAATCGTGGGGCATATCGCCGAGGGGCGCGGGCTGCCTGTCGAAGAGGTCCGTCGCCTGATCGATCAGGGCCCCTACACCGCCAAGTCTGCTCAGGATGCCGGCTTGGTGGATGGCGTCATTCACTACGACGAGTTCGAGTCGGTCGCACGCGAGGCCTTCGGTGGCCGCGTCTCGTTCGTCGATCCGGCCTACCTGCTCGCGGGCAGCGACCGCCGCTGGGGCGAACAGGACGGCATCGGCCTGCTCTTTGCGACGGGCACGATCACTGACGGCAAGTCGGTGCAAAACCCGTTGACCGGCTCGGCCAGCACCGGCGCTGATTCCTTCGTGCGAGCAGCTCGGCGCATGCGCCTCGACGCGTCCATCGCCGCGGTCGTGCTGCGCATCGACAGCCCAGGCGGCTCGGTCACCGCCTCCGACGCCATGTGGCGCGAGCTGACCCGCCTGGCCGACGTCAAGCCGCTGATCGTCAGCATGGGCGACGTGGCCGCATCGGGCGGCTACTACGTCGCGGCCGCAGCCGACGAGATCCTCGCGATGCCCGAGACGGTGACCGGCAGCATCGGCATCTTCAGCGGCAAGTTCGACCTGTCCGAGGCGCTGGGCAAGATCGGCGTCAACCGCGTCATCATGCAGCGCGGCAAGCGCGCGGCGCTGCTGTCGAGTTCAAGACCCTGGGGCCCCGAAGAGAAGACGCTCATCCGCGAATCGATGCAGACGCTCTATGACCTGTTCCTCGATCGGGTCGCCGCGGGTCGCCCCAACCTCAGCCGCGCCGACATCGAGCCGCTGGCGCAGGGTCGGGTCTGGACCGGCGCTCAGGCGCGTGGCTGCGGGCTGGTCGATCGGCCAGCGGGCTTCCTGACGGCCATCGATCTGGCAGCGCAGCAGGCGGGCCTTGGGCATGATGAGTATCGGCTGGTGCCGCAATCGCCTGAGAGCGGATTCGGCGGGCTGCCGCGCTTCCCAGTGTTGGCGACGGTCTTGGCTTGGATCGGCATCAGCGCGCCCGCGCCGGCCATCATGCAGCAGCTTCTGCCCTGGGCGGATCAGCCTGCCTTGCACTTCATATCGGGCACGCCGCTCGCGTTGCTGCCCTTCACGTTTGAAGACTGAGGCGCTGCTCGAAGGCTGAGGCGCTGCTCGAAGGCTGAGGCGCTGCTCGAAGGCTGAGGCGCTGCTCGAAGGTTGAGGCGCCGTTCGAAGGTTGAGGCGCCGTTCGAAGGTTGAGGCGCCGTTCGAAGGTTGACTTACGCCCCGATGGACGGGGACTCGCCCTGCCCCGCGAGATCCTGCTCTGCGAGGTCCTGCCCCTCAAGATGCGCCTCGCCGAGCTGCGCCTCGCCGATCTGCGGCTCGACCAGCCGCAGCTCGACCAGCTGCGGCGCGCCATCGGCCATGGCGCTGATCCCACAGCGGCTTAGGAAGTCGATGACCGCGAAGTTGACCTCGGTGGGATGCTCAATGGGCACCGTATGGGTGCCCTCTTCGACG
>JBNMOZ010000162.1:0-10092 GCA_051276005.1 Bradymonadia bacterium
AAGACGGCGATCGTGACGGTCGCGGCGACGCCTGCGATGACGATGACGACGACGACGGCGTGGCCGACTTCGAAGACAACTGCCGCGTGACGGCGAACCCCGACCAGGCCGACAACGACCGCGACGGCTTCGGCGACGCCTGTGACACCGACGACGACAACGACCGGGTGCCCGACGTCGAAGACAACTGCCCCACCGACCCGAACGTGGTGCAGGACGACGCCGACGAAGACGGCATCGGCGACGTCTGTGACGACGACGCGGACGGCGACGACGTGCTCGACGCCGATGACAACTGCCTGGCGTTGGCCAACCCCGACCAGCTCGACCTCGACGCTGACGGCGTGGGTGATGACTGCGACGACGACGACGACGACGACGGTGTCGAAGACGCCGCCGACAACTGCCCGCGCCTGGCCAACCCAGATCAGGCCGATGAGGACGACGACGGCGCAGGCGACATTTGCGACGACGACACCGACAACGACGGCGTGGTCGACGACGACGACAACTGCGTGATGGACGCCAACGACGACCAGGCCGACCTGGACGACGACGGCATCGGCGACGTCTGCGATGACGATGACGACGGCGACGATGTCTACGACCTGGGCGACAACTGCCCGCGCACCGTGAACGTCGATCAGGTCGACAGCGACGAAGACGGCATCGGCGACGCCTGCGAAGACGACCTCGACGGCGACGGCGTGCTCGACGGCGACGACAACTGCCCGAGGATCGCGAACGCCGATCAGGCCGACCTGGATGACGACGGCCTGGGCGACGCCTGTGACGACGATGACGACGGTGACGGCACGCCCGATGGTGAAGACGGCTGCCCGCTCACCTCAGACGCCGGCGAAGACAACGACCTCGACGGTGTGGGCGATGCCTGTGACGCCGACGACGACAACGACGGCCTCGACGATGACGAGGACAACTGTGTCTTCGTCGCCAACCCGAATCAGGGCGATCACGACGGCGACGGCGACGGCGACGTCTGTGACGACGACGCCGACGACGACGGCATCGCGAACAGCGACGAGGACGACGCGGGCACCGATTGGCTCGACGGCGACAGCGATGACGACGGCGTGATCGACGGTGCCGAGGGCGATTGGGATCTGGACACCGACGGCGACGGCGTGATCAACGCGCTCGACCCCGACAGCGATGGCGACGGCGTGCGCGACGGCACCGAGGCCGGCGTGACCGACGGCAGCGTGCCGGCTGATACGGATCGCGCGCAGGGCAACTTCACGCCCGACGCCGACCCCGACACGACGACCGACCCGCTCGACGCCGACAGCGACGACGGCGGCGTGCCGGACGGCGGCGAGGACACCAACCGCAACGGGCGCGTCGATCCGGGCGAGATCGATCCCAACAACGCCGACGACGACGTCGCGGTCTCGGATCGCGATGGCGACGATCTGGACAATGAAGAGGACAACTGCCCCGACGACGCCAACCCGTCACAGTCCGACGGCGATGGCGACGGCATTGGCGACGTCTGCGACGACGATCGCGATGGCGACAACGTGCTCGACGAAGCCGACAACTGCCCCGAGACGGCCAACGGCGATCAACTCGACAGCGATGGCGATGGCGATGGCGACGCCTGCGACACGACGGCGAACGGGCCCGACCCGTTCGCCGGTGAGTTCACCGGATCTGAGGCAGGCGACTGCGCGCAGAGCCCGGGCGAGCCGTCCACGCCGTGGGCCCTCCTGCTGCTCGGCCTGCCGCTGCTGCTGCGCCGCCGCCGCGGCTGAGCCGGCCCCGGCCATCCACGCCGAGGCTGATTGCCGCACAGACCCATACTGGTGCACCCTGCGGCATGGACCGACTCTCTCCTACCCATCGCCCTGAAGGCCGCGCTCAAGGCAGCCAGAGCTGGCGTGAGCTCCTCTTCTTGCATTGGCCCGTCCCGGTCGAGGCGCTGCGGGCGATCATCCCCGAGCCGCTGAGCATCGACACCCATGACGGCGTCGCCTGGATTGGCATCGTGCCTTTCGAGATGCAGGCCGTGCGGCCCTGGTGGTGGGTGCCCCGCTTTGCGGCGTTCGAGTTTTTGGAGTGCAACCTGCGCACGTACGTGCACCTGGATGGCAAGGATCCGGGGGTCTGGTTCTTCAGCCTCGAGGCGGCGTCGCGCCTGGCCGTCTGGGCCGCGCGGGTGGGCTGGAGCCTGCCGTATCACTTCGCAGACATGCACACGACGCGCGCCGACGGGCTTATCGACTACCGCACCGAGCGCCGCAGCGACGGCGCGATGCTCGAGTGTCGCTATCGGCCGACGATCGAGCTGGGCGCCTCCGCCCCAGACACGTTGGAGTTCTTCCTGTTCGAGCGTTACCTGCTCTACAGCGCCCGGCGCGGCGCCCTCAAGCTCGGGCAGGTACATCACAAGCCCTACCCGACCTGGGAGGCTGAGCTGGAGAGTTGCACGCAGACCCTGACCGCCGCCGCCGGCCTGTCGTCCCTGGGCGACGCGGCGTTGTGTCATTACAGCCCGGGGGTCGACGTGGAGATCTTCCCGCTCAAGGCGACTGGGCGCCGCGTCGGCTAAGTGCATCGCTTGTGCGTCGCCGGCATCTCGATCCGATCAACACCCTTGGAGAGACCAATGAACATCGACGAGCCCATCAAACACCGCCCCGCCGAGTCGCGCTTCATGCAGCCATTCGGCGCGCTCGAAGCCGAGCTGACCTATCGCCGCGACGACGATGTGATCGACTTCGTACACACCGGCGTGCCGCCACAGCTGGGCGGGCAGGGCATCGGCGGGCGCATCGTCAAGGCCGGCCTGGACTTCGCGCGCGCAGAAGGACTGCGGGTGCGGCCGTCCTGCTCCTTCGTGCGGGGTTACATCTCCAAGCACCCCGAGTATGCGGATCTCGCGGGCTGAACCCCGGATCATTCAGGCACGGGTCAGATGTGCTGGCAAAGGAAGTGGCAGCCGTTGAGCGCAGTCGGGCAGGCGTCGATGATGTCTTGCGGGCATTCATCCGAAGGTGCAGGTACGCCAATGGGCTGGTCACCACCATAGCCGAGCAGTTCGTACTCCGCGGTGCACTCCGTCCAACTCTCGGCGCAGGCGGTGTCGTCGAGGTTCGCGCCGAAGCAGCACAGTGACCGGTCTGGTGAGCAGGTCACACGCTCGGCTGGCGTACCTTCGAGGTGGCCGCCATATGGCGTCGGCGGTCGGTATGGCCAGCCGGCACACTGCCTTCGCTCCAGGGACTCATCTCGTTGGGCCAGGGGTGCGCCCTCGAGCGACGAATCGAACTCCATTCGGGCATCTGCAAGGGCGCGCTCTGGGCGCGGGTGGTCTCCATTGGGAGAACCGTCGTCGGCCCGTTGAATACAGGTCGCTGCGGCGAACAGCGCGTTCTCCTCGCCGAGCGCGTCGATGAAGGACTGCGGCGGTGGCGGAGGCTGCATCGCGTTGACTTCGACGCAGGCGTCGCGCGGCTGTGCCATGTCGGATGCATCGTCTGGATGCGCCATAATGAACTCGCAGATCGCCGACCAGCGGTGGACAGAGCGCCGATGAGCCCACCGCTGAGCGAATCAGCGCGTCCGAATGCAAACGGCCGAGCTGCTCAATTGAGCGGCTCGGCCGTTTGCATTCGGACACGGTCGCGAGGCCCGCGCTCAGCGCACCAAGACGCGCACGTCTTCGAGCAGCTGGCCGGCCATATGCGGCGTGCCGGGTGGGTCTTTGGGCAGCTTGGGCCGCAGGAAGGTGTTGACCACCTTGCCGCCGCGCCGCCGCGTGTTGGGATCGAGCGGGCTGACCCGAATGAAGCGGATCGCGCCCCGGGTGACGGCAGCCGCCTCGATGGTGCGGTTGTCGATCACGCGGTGCACGATGGCCACGGCCGGCACGTACTGATCACCGCCGAAGAACATCAGGTCGCCCGGCTGAGCCCCACCATCGCGGCGCGCTTGCGTGCGCCCCCGCACCGCCAAGAGGCTGTCGATGGGCGCGATGCCCACGATGCCGTTGAACGTCGCCTTGACGAGCGCCAAGTCGTTGACCGGTTGGCCGTATAGACGGCGCTCGCCTTCGAGGTCCTTGAGGCGGCGCGCGACCGGCAGCCCACGATGTTGCTGCCCGTACGCGGGCGGTGGGTTGGTGATCGGGATCGGCTCATAGGCCCCGCTTGGATCGCCCGGCTGGGGGGGCGGTTGCACCTCGGCGACCGCGATATAGCCCGGATCGAATTGTATCGCGCGGACGCGATTGGCGCTGGTTGGCGTGAGCAACGGATGGGTCGTTGGCGCGAAGTCATCAATCGGGCGCAGGCTGCTGCAGCCGACGACCGCGATGGCCAACAGAGGGATCGCACGCGCAACAGCGGCGCGGATCGCGAACGGACGACGGGGGAGAGGCGAGCGCATCGATTCGGGTATAGGCCCAGACCTACACGAAGGCAAACTTCTGGCTCGTGGTGCGCCCTGTGGCGGGTGCTCGGCCAGGCTGTCAGCGGATCAGGGTGCCGAGGATCTCGCCTTGAGCGGCGCGGAGAATGTTGCCGTCCTGCTTGATGCTGAAGACCCGAATGGGCAGGTCGTTCTCGCGCAGCAGGCTGATCGCGGTCATGTCCATGACGGCCAACTGCTTGACCAGCACCTCGTCATAGGTCAGCTCGTCGTACTTGACCGCGTCCGGGTTCTTCTCGGGATCCGAGTCGTAGACGCCATCAACCTTGGTCGCCTTGAACAGCACCTGGGCGCCGACCTCGACGGCCCGCAGCGCGGCGGCCGTGTCGGTGGTGAAGTAGGGGCTGCCGGTGCCGGCGCCGAAGATGACGACGCGGCCCTTCTCGAGGTGGCGAATCGCCCGCCGCCGAATGAACGGCTCGGCGACCTTGGGCATCTCGATGCCGCTCATCACGCGGGTCTTGAGGCCCGACTTCTCAAAGCCGTCCTGCAGCGCCAGCGCGTTGATCATGGTCGCCAGCATGCCCATGTAGTCGGCGCTGGTGCGATCCATGCCCTTGGCGGCGCCCGCGACGCCGCGAAAGATGTTGCCGCCGCCGATGACCACGGCGACCTCAGTTCCGCCTTCGACGATTTTGCGGACTTCGGCTCCGATGCGCCCGACGACGTCGGGGTCGACGCCGTATTGGCCGCGGCCCATCAACGCTTCGCCGGAGAGCTTGATGAGGATGCGGGTATATGCAGCTTTGGCTGTCATCAAAGATCCTAAGGCGGGTGGTGTGGGGCACGGATCGGCATCGGTCATAGGCTGCCGGCCGCCGTTGATCTTGAGCAGGACAGAGAAACAAAAACGCCGTCCCTGAGGACGGCGGATTTGTCAGCCTCCGACGACTGCGGCGACTTCGGCGGCGAAGTCTTCGACCTTCTTCTCGATGCCCTCGCCGAGCTCAAAGCGCACGAAGCGGCGCACCTTGATGTTCTCTTTGATCTGGGCTGCGATCGACGTGACGTACTCGCCGACGGTCTTGTCGTTGTCTTTGACGAACTTCTGGTCGAGGAGACAGATCTCCTTCTTCCACTTCGCCAACTTGCCTTCGATGATGCGACCCAGGATGTGCTCAGGCTTGCCCGAGTCGACCATCTGGCCCATGAAGATGTCGCGCTGACTCGCGACCATGTCGGCGGGGATCTCGCTGTCGTCGAGGTAGGTCGGGTTCATCGCGGCGATGTGCATCGCGACGTCGCGCGCCATCGACTGGAAGACCTCACTCATGCCCACGAAGTCAGTCTCACAGTTGACCTCGATGAGAACACCGATGCGACCGCTGTGGATGTAGCTGACGACGGCGCCCTCGGCGGCGATCTTGTCGGCGCGCTTCTTGGCCGACGCGAGGCTCTTCTTCTGCAAGTACTCGAGGGCCTTGGCGATGTCGCCTTCGGTGGCGACGAGGGCCTTCTTGCAATCCATCATGCCCGCGCCCGACGTACGGCGCAGTTCGGCGACCTGCTTGGCAGAAATCGACATTTCTCTGTCCTAGGGTCGAGCCCCGCGAGGCCCGACTTTCGTGTTGCGTAGGGGGAAGGGGACGACTCAGGCGATCGCGCCAGAGTCGTGAGCGGCCAATCAGCCTTCGGGCGTAACCACCGGCGCGGCGTCAGCTTCGGGCGCCGCCTGCTCGGGCACGTCCGGCGAAGCGGAGGCCTCGGGCGTCGGCATGACCATGCCCTCTTGCTTGGGCGAAACCTCGGGCTCGCCGGCCTGCTGGCCGAAGTCGGCCGCAGTGGCGGACTGGTCGAACTCGCCGCGACCACCGAAGCGGTCGTTATGCGAGCGCTTGCCCTCGGCGACCGAGTCGGCGACGCGGCTGGCGAACAGCTCGATGGCGCGGATGGCGTCGTCGTTGCCCGGGATCGGGTAATCGATGTGCGCGGGGTTCGTGTTGGTGTCGACCACCGCGACGATCTTGATGCCCAGCTTGCGGGCCTCGGCGACAGCGATGTGCTCTTTGTTGATGTCGACGATGAACACGGCACCCGGCAGGTGCACCATGTCCTTGATGCCGCCCAGGTTGGCCTCAAGCTTATCGAGCTCGCGATGCAGCTTGAGGGTCTCCTTCTTGGTCAGCGCGTTGACGGTGCCGTCGCTGAGCATGCGCTCGATGGTGCGCAAGCGGTCGATGCTGCCCTTGATGGTGCGGAAGTTCGTGAGCGTGCCGCCGAGCCAGCGGTGGGTCACGTGGAACATGCCGCAGCGCAGGGCGTGGGTGCGCACGACCTCTTGGGCCTGCTTCTTGGTACCCACGAAGAGCACCGAGTCACCGCGCGAGACGGTGCTGGTGATGAAGTCGAAGGCCTTCTGGGCCATCGGCAGGGTCTTCTGCAGGTCGAGGATGTGAATGCCGTTGCGCGCGCCGAAGATGTAGGGACGCATCGAGGGGTCCCAGCGGCTGGTCTGGTGACCGAAGTGGACGCCGGCTTCAAGCAACTCGCGAATCGTAACAGTGGCCATATTGTAGCTCTCTCTCGTTCATTCCGCCGCGTCCGTCGGTGCTCGGGTCGCCCCCGCCGAAGTATTCGGGCGGGGCACGATCGACCCAGGCTCAGGACGCGTGAGTATTTGCCATCCAGCGGACAGCGGCGGCGATGTAGCATTGTTGGGGGTAGGGCGCAAGCGCCGCACGAGTGGCGGCGCTTGGTCGCGGCGATTCGGTGGATGAGCGTGGGCTGCGCATATGGCGCCCGAGCCAGACACCTCTCCAGGCATTCGCTACTGCGGCCATTGCTGCGCACCCGAGGCGTCGGTCGATAGAGCTTGAGCCCCTCGCAAGAGCCCGGTCGTCGCTCCTCGCCGGTATTCGTGGGTGTGTTGCGCGCCTGGCGTCGCGCCGTTGGGGCACGCGAGCGCTTCGCTGCAGGCGGTCACAGCCCTGAGGACTGCGGCTGGCGATGGCGCTTAAGAGCGCGACAGGGCGCTACTCTTTGGTCTTGTCGTATTGCGTTCGGACGATGTCGGCCGCGACCTCGCGGCTGCCCAGGCCGAACGCGAGCGCGAGCGCGAGGCACAGCCCGCCGAAGACGAGCGCGAAGCTGATGAGCACGAAGGTCGAGGCCACCTCGAGCTGCTGCACGGCCATGGTGACCGCGAAGACCAGGACGGCCGCGCGGGCGGCGGCGCCCGTCCAGCGCCGATGCCCGTCAGTGCCCGAACCGACGATGAGGCGCCGCACGTAGTTGCCGATGGCCAGGCCGATCGCGACGATGGCCACCGCCACCACAACCTTGAGCAGCGTGTACTCCAGGAAGGTCTCTACGATGCCCGCCCAGGCGTTGAGCCCCAGCGTGTGCAGCACCTCGACCACCGCCAAGAGCACGACGGCGACCTGTACAACCACCCCGACGAACTCGCTGGGGGTGTCGACAAACTTGCGGGCTGCCGTGTCGCCTTCGCCCGCCAACCGCTCGAAGTCGACGCCCAAGCGCGCCAGGATCTTGTCGAAGCCGATGCCCGCCAGCAGGCCGGCGACCAGCGCGCGCAGCACTCGGCCCAGAACTAGACCGACGATCAGGATGACCGCGGCCACCGCCAATGAGGGCAGCAGGGCCCAGAACTGGTCGATGGTCTGCGAGAGGGGCTTTGACAACGCGTCGAGTCCAAGGCGCTCCAGGGCGGCGATGGCGGCGTGCAGGAGCACGAACACCATCACCGCGAGGCCGAGGACGTCGCTCAACGCGCGGGTCTTGAAGAGCTCGGTCAGGTGCAGCCGCTCGGGCAGTCGGTCGACGCCAGCAGAGCGGGTCAGGTTGGTGACCACCGCGCGCGCCAGCCGCCCGAGGATGTACCCGCCCAGGACGATAAGCCCGGCCACCGCGAGGGCCGGGACGATGGCGATCAGCTGGTTCAACAGGCCCTTGAGCGGGGTGGCCACCACGTCGATGCCGAGCGACTCGAAGACGCCCGCGAGGCCCACCAGCATGGCCAGCCAGAAGACCAGGATGCCCGCGCTCTCGCTGAACTTGGGGGGCTGGTCATCGCCCTCGGCGTCGGTGCCCTCGTCGGTGCTGATCGGGGCGTCGGTGCCCTCATCGGTGCTGATCTGGGCGCCGCTGGCCCGGGCGAAGCGGCTGTCTACGCGCGCCAAAGCCTTGGTGACCAGCTTACGCAGCACAACGCCGAGCACGTAGAACACCCCAAGGATCAACGCGGCCTTACCCACCATCGGCAGGGCCTGGATGATCGTGTCGACGAATCCGCGGATCGGGCCCGCGGTCTCGCCGAGCCCGGCGACGTCCAAGGCGCCCGCGATGGCCAGGAGCATGACGGTGTAGAAGGTCAGCCGGCCAGCGCCGCGCTCGACTCGATCGTCGTCATCGGGTCGGGTCTTGAAGAAGGTGTTGAGGCCCAGGCCGTTGTAGATCCGGTTGTCGAGGTCGGTCCGCTTGAGGAGGGCGTACACCAGCTTCTCGAGCGCCCGAGCCACCAGCCAGCCGATGAAGAGCACGCCCACCATGATGCCCACCCGCTTGAGCGTCGCGAGCAACCCGGTGTCGTAGAAGAAGGCCTTGATGTTGTCCCAGCCACCCGCGGACGCGGGGAGCGGCACCCACATCAACGCGGCCAGCAGGAACGGAACTTTGGCGGCGCGTTTCGAAGTCATTAAAGTCACCCTTTGCCTTATGTGTCGCAATGACATTGAACGAGCGGAGTGTGCGCCCTGCTGCGCGTAAAGACCAGGGCTGTCGGGGGCGTATCGGCCGATAGGTGGGGCGGGCATGCCCTCGCAGCGGAGGCCGAATCGGTCGGTGATCTGATGCATGAGTGAGGGTCCGCGGTCACAAATAGCCATCGGAGGTTTGTGTGCATCAGGCGTGCATCGGGCGTGCCTCAGCCTTCCCGCTGAACCGCCTGGGCTTTGGTACTTTGTGCCCACGTCGGAATTGTCCGGCGCGCCGGTCTGTTCGCAGGCCCGTTACCCAACTCGTGAGGGCTGCATGCCGAATACATCTGTCGCGCACCTGCTGGTGGGCGCGGGCCTTTTGATTTGTCTGAGCGACGCCCTCGCCGCCGAGCCCGCGCCTGCGGAGGCGCCCGCCGTGGCACCTGCGGTGGCGTCCGCGTCCGTGCCTGCCGTGGTGCGCATCTTTTGCAACGGGATCGCGGGCGCGGGCGTCGTGTACGGCGACCGGATGCAGGTGCTCACCGCGCACTCCACCGTTCGGTCCGGTCGCCCGGTCGAGGTGGTCTTCGCCGATGGGCAAAGCATCGACGCCCACACGGTCGCGATCGATTCGGACTCGGGCCTCGCGTTGCTGGCGTTGGCGTCGGCGGCGCCGGTCGAGCCGCTCACTGTGCACACCGCACCGCTCGTGGTGGGGGCAGCGGTGCACGGCCTCTTCCCGGCAGAGACGTCTTGGAGGTCTGAGCGGAAGCGACCGCCCGCGCTCGTCCCAGGGACAGTCGCCGCAGTGGGCGGCGCGGGCTTGCGGGTCGCGTTGGGCGCCCCCGCGGACGCTGCCGGCGCGCCGGTGCTCGACCCCACGGGCCGGCTCATCGGTTTGGTGCGCGCCCCTGGGCCGATCGCTGAGGTTGTCCCGGCCGGGCGCTTCTCGGCCCTGACTGACGACGCGAAGGCTGAGCCCGAC
>JBNMOZ010000163.1:0-10086 GCA_051276005.1 Bradymonadia bacterium
CGTCTTCACCGACGATGGCCTCGCCGAGATCGCGCGCGTCGCGTTCGAGGCCAACACGCGCCTGGAGAACATCGGCGCGCGCCGCCTGCATACGGTGCTCGAGACGGTGCTCGAAGAGATCTCGTTTCGCGCCCCTGAGCGGCGGGGCGAGACCTTCACCGTCGACGCTGCGCTGGTGCAGGCGCAGCTCGGTGAGGTCCTCGCGGACGAGGATCTGGGTCGGTACATCCTGTGACAGCCACGCGCCGTATCCCCGTCGCCGATTCTCAGGCCAAGGCCGCGGTCCTCGTTGAGGCGCTGCCGTATATTCAGCGTTTTCAGGGCCAGACGTTCGTCGTCAAGTATGGCGGCCACGCGATGGTCGACGACGCGGCGCGCGTCAGCTTCGCCCGCGACGTCGTGCTGATGCGCTCCATCGGCATCAACATCATCGTCGTCCACGGCGGCGGCCCAATGATCAAGCGCGCCCTGTGCAAGTTTGGCATCACCAGTCGCTTCAAGGACGGCATGCGCATCACCGATGATGCGACCATGGACGTGGTGCGCATGGTGCTGCTCGGCCAGGTCAACCCCGACGTGGTGGGGCTGATCAACCAGGCCGGCGGACGCGCGGTGGGGCTGTCGGGGGCCGACGGCAACCTGCTGCGCGCGCGGGTCATGGATCCCGAGCTGGGGCGGGTGGGTGTGCCCACGCGCATCGACGACGGCGAGATGCGGCTGCTGACCAGAGGAGGCTTCATCCCGGTCATCGCGCCGGTGGGTGTTGACGCCGATGGGCGACCGCTCAACATCAACGCCGACCTGGCCGCCAGCGCCATCGCCCAGCACGTGCTCGCGGCGAAGTTCATGCTCATGACCGACACCGACGGCGTGCGCGACGCCTCGGGCGCGCCGATTGGATCTCTCGAGAGCGCTGATGCCTTGCGCCTCATCGACGCGGGCGTCATCGCGGGCGGCATGATCCCCAAGGTGAGGTGCGCCCTGGAGGCATTGAACGCCGGGGTGCCCAAGGTGCACATCGTCGATGGTCGCCAGGCGCACGCGCTGCTGCTCGAGATCTTCACGGATCGCGGCGTCGGCACGGAGCTCATCTGATGCCGCCCATCGCCTATACCGCCATCGTCTCGGTGGTCTTCGTGGTGGCATTGCTGACCTGGCGCATCTGGCCGGTCGCGCGCGGTCGCGCCAAGCTGGGTGACTCACCGCAACGCCGGCTGGAGAAGTGGAACATCTACTTATCGAAGTTGGTCCGTAAGACGATCGACGGCCAGGTCGGCGTCGCGCACGCCGGCTTCGTCACTCATCGCTCGGCGAGCCCGAAAGGGGACACGGTGCAGGTGCCGGGCGTGACCAAGAGCATCGCGACTTGGCCGCTCCTGCCGACGCTGATCCCCGACGTAGACTTCATCGCGTTGGCCCGACCCGACGAGACGCCGCCGAAGATTCAAGCCGTCGCCGACGCCGCGTTGCTGCGCGAGATGCTCGCGGATTCGGTGCGAGATCACAGCATGTGGGGCCATCAAGCTTGGTTGTACACTTGGCCGGTGGACTTCGACCTGGACGCGCTGGTCGAGCATTTGATCCCCATCGAGACCTTTAAGGCGCAGTACGGCCGACCCGAGGCGGTTGACGATCCCGTCGACGACGCTTCGGTCTGAGGGCACGCCGGCGCCAACCTGGGCTGTCCAAGGCGCCCGCGCGCTGGGGCAAGGCGGCCAGACATCGCTCGTCAACGTCTGTCGCCGGTGGCAGTATGCGGCTCATTCAGATCCAGTGAGCAGTGCATGCAAGATTGGCAATCCGTGGCGTCGGGCACCCGCCTGTGGCGCCTGACGATCATCATTCAGGCAATAGCAACGCTGGTTATTGGCATCGCGCAGGCGTTCTGGACCTTCCGAATTTTGTCTCAGAATGTGCATCTGCTCGAGGACCCCGTGGACCCCGTGGCGCTCGCAGCGCTCATAGACGGCACGATGGTTTTTGTTGTCGTTCTGAGCGGGCTCGGCTTTGTGGCCTCGGGCGTGCTCATCGTAGTGGGTCGTCGTTGGCGTGGCGGCCCTGACGTACCCGGGGCGTCTGGCAAAGCCCAGGCATATGAGCTGATGGCGGTCACCTCGCTCGCGTTGCAGGCAGTCGTGCTCTTGGTGACGTTCAGCGATGGCGATCCGGGCCGGCTGGCGAACGCCGCACTGTTCGTCTCCGTCGCGATGCTGTTCACGGCGTTCTCCGTGCACGCCGGGTTTCTGCAGTCGCTCGGGTCGGGCGTTGCCCAGTTGGCGAGCAACCTCAGCCGCGGGCTGGTCTTCTTGTTCCTGGCGGTCGTGTTTGCGGTGGTCCTGGGGCAGGCAAAGAGCATGCTCGCGGGCGTCTTGAGCCTGGGGGCCCTCGTCGGCGGGATCGTCTGGTTCGTCTACTTCATCCTATTCATGAACCGCGCCATCGCCGCGTATGAGCAGGGCGGCGGCCTGAGCGCCGATGTCTTCGATTGATTCGGCGCGCGCCGAATCCGATCGCGCGCCGCGATCGTCTACATTGCCGCTGCCGGCATCTGCTGCGCTGACCCACCACCATTCTTGATACGGAGCTGACCATGGCCATCCGCTTGGGCGACATCGCCCCCGACTTTACCGCCGACTCCACGGCCGGCACCATCAACTTCCACGAGTACCTTGGCGACAGCTGGGGCGTGCTCTTCAGTCATCCCAAGGACTTCACGCCGGTGTGCACCACCGAGTTGGGCACCGTCGCGGCGCTCAAGCCCGAGTGGGACGCCCGCGACGTCAAGGTGTTGGGCCTCAGCGTCGATTCGGTCGCCGATCACAACGCCTGGGCCAGCGACATCAAGGACGTGACGGGCAACGCCCTGAACTACCCGCTGCTCGCCGATCCCGATCGCAAGGTCGCGACGCTCTACGACATGATTCACCCCAACGCCGACACCACCTACACCGTGCGCAGCGTCTTCGTCATCGGACCCGACAAGACGGTCAAGCTCACGCTGACCTACCCGCCGGCCACCGGTCGCAACTTCGATGAGCTGCTGCGCGTGATCGACAGCCTGCAGCGCACCTCGAAGCACAAGGTCGCCACGCCCGCCAACTGGAACGCGGGCGACGACGTCATCATCGTGCCCTCGGTCAGCGACGCCGACGCCAAGGTCCAGTTCGGCGACTTCGTGACCGTCAAGCCGTACCTGCGCACGACGTCTGATCCTGCCTGAAGGCTCTGATCCGGCGCACCCCGTCGGTTTGAGTCCGATCCAGCTTGAGCGCGACCCAGTTTCAGCTAGACAAGCACGCCTCATTCGCTCCTGACTGCGGTCCGGAGGTCCAATTGCGCAACACGCTCGCATCTGTCTTCGCCGCTCTGGGGCTCATCCTCGGGCTCGGCGTGCCCGTCTATTGGTGGATCAGCTATTCGGGGTGCTCAAGGTGGGTGGCACGCCCGAGCGGGCCCGAGGCATCGGCTGGAGCATGATCGAGGTGGGCGGCGGCACGATCCTGATCGGCCTGATTCTCATCGCTTTTCTGCGTCGTCGCTGGCGCAAGGCTGACGCCTGACCGGCCCCTGATTCGGGCCGATTGACCCTGGGCAACGCGCTCCGTAGGATGCCCGCCACTCTCGAAGCTGGAGGCTCAATGGAGTTTCTCAAGGATCTCAAGCGGACCCATGACGCTGGCGCACTGCGCGCAGAGCACATCGGCCAAGAAGTGGTCTTGTTCGGCTGGGTCCACGCCCGGCGTGATCATGGCGGCTGCATGTTCGTCGATCTGCGCGATCGCGGTGGCCTGACCCAGATCACCTTCGATCCGAGCATCAACGCCGACGCCGTCAAGGTCGGTGACCTGCTCGCTCGCGAGTACGTCTTCGGCGTGCGCGGCGTCGTCGTGGCGCGCGAGGCGGTCAACCCGCGCATGCCCACGGGCGAGGTTGAGGTGCACGCGCTGCAGGCGGTGATCTTCAACGAAGCTGCGGTGCCGCCGTTCCACATCCGCGACGACATCGAGACCAATGAAGACCTGCGCCTGACCTATCGCTATCTCGATCTGCGCCGCGCGCCGCTCCAGAACGCGATGATCACCCGCAGCAAGGTCAACCAGCTGGTGCGCAACCATCTGTGTGACAGCGGCTTCTTGGAGCTTGAGACCCCGATCCTGACCAAGGCGACCCCCGAGGGCGCCCGCGACTATCTGGTGCCCAGCCGCGTGCACCCCGGGCACTTCTTCGCGCTCCCGCAGAGCCCGCAGCTCTTCAAGCAGCTGTTCATGGTCTCGGGCTATGATCGCTACTTCCAGATTTGCCGCTGCTTCCGCGACGAAGACCTGCGCGCCGATCGGCAGCCCGAGTTCACCCAGATCGACATCGAGATGTCGTTCATCACCGCCGAAGACATCTACGACCTGGTCGAGGGTCTGCTGGTCAAGGTGTTCAAGGCCATCAAGGGCGTCGATGTGGCCCGGCCGTTCTTGCGGCTGACCTACGAAGAGTCGATGGCGCGCTTCGGCAACGACAAGCCCGACCTGCGCTTCGGCATGGAGCTGCAGGACGTCTCGGACCTGGTCGTCGACTCGGGCTTCTCGGTCTTCTCGGGCGCAGTCTCGGGCGGGGGACAGGTCAAGGCGATCGTGCTCAAGGGCGGCGGGCTGAGCCGCGGCAAGATCGACAAGATCACCAAGACGGTGAAGATCTACGGCGCCAAGGGCCTCGCCTATATGACCGCGCAGGCGGACGGCAGCTGGAAGTCGCCCATCGCGAAGTTCTTCGACGCCGACGCCCAGCAGGCGATCAGCGCTCGGCTTGAGCTCGAAGAGGGCGATCAGGCCTTCTTCGTGGCCGACAAGTCGTCGGTGGTCGCGGCCGCGCTCAGCGCGCTGCGCATCAAGCTGGCCAAGGATCACGGGCTCATCGACCAGGACGCGCATAAGTTCTTGTGGGTGACAGACTTCCCGTCCTTCCAGCGCGTCGACGATGAGGACAGTGAAGACGGCGCTCGCTGGCACGCGATGCACCACCCCTTCACGTCGCCGCGTCCCGAAGACGTGCCGCTGATGGACACCGATCCGGCGGCCGTGAAGTCGGTCGCGTACGACGTGGTGCTCAACGGCTACGAGCTCGGCGGCGGCAGCATTCGTATTCACAGCCAGGCTGTGCAGGCGAAGATGTTCGAGCTGCTGGGCATGTCGAAGGAAGAGAGCCAGAAGAAGTTCGGCTTCTTGCTCGACGCCCTCAGCTACGGCACGCCCCCGCACGGCGGCCTCGCCATCGGCATGGACCGCTTGGTGATGCTGCTCGTGGGCACCGACAACATCCGCGACGTGATCGCGTTCCCCAAGACGACCAGCGCCAGCTGCTTGATGACCGGCGCGCCGTCGACGGTGCCCGAAGCCCAGAGCGACGAGGCCCACGTGAAGATCATCGTGCCCCCCGCCAAGGACGCCGCGGCCGAGTAGCCGGCGCCCGAATCTCCACGCCAGATGACGCAGTGCGCCATCCCCGCTATGGTGGCCGCGCATGACTGACTACGATCTCATCGTCATCGGTGGCGGCGTCAATGGCGCCGGCATCGCCCGTGACGCGACGCTGCGCGGCCTCAAGGTCGCGCTCTTTGAGCAATTGGATCTCGGCGCGGGCACCTCGGGTGCGTCCAGCGGCATGATCCATGGCGGGGTGCGTTATCTGGAGAAGGACCGGGACGTCACCCGACACTCCTGCGAAGACTCCGGCTACATCCAGCAGATGGCGCCGCACCTTCTCTTCAGAATCCCGTTTGTGTTCCCCATCTTGGAATGGACGCCCGCTGCGCGCCGCATGCACGAGCTGGCCTACGTCTACTTCCAGGCCTATGACGAGTTCCAGCCGCTCAAGCGGGGCAAGCCGGCCGCAAAGCTGACCCGCGAAGAGGCGTTTCGCGTTGAGCCAGGCCTGCACCCCGACACCATCGGCGCGGTGACCACCGACGAGTGGGCCGTCAACGTGTTCCGGCTGTGCGCGCTCAACGCGATGGACGCCGCCAACCGCGGGGCCGACATCTTCTTGCGCCACAAGGTCGAGCGGTTCCTCAAGGACGGCACGGGCACCGTCATCGGGGTGCGGGTGCGCGATCTGGCCAGCGGGCTGCAGCGCGATGTGCGCGCTCGAGTGGTCTTCAACGCGACGGGGCCATGGGCCGGCAGCCTGGCCAAGAAGGCGGGCGCCAAGGTCAAGCTGCGCCCCGGCAAGGGCATTCACCTTGTCTACGATCGGCGCCTGGTCAACTACGCCATCATCGCCTCGGCCGTCGACGGCCGGCAGGTCTTCATCGAGCCGTATGGCCAAGAGACCTGGGTCGGCACGACCGACGATGACTACTACGGCGATCCCGCCGACGTGCAGGCCACCCACGACGAGGTCGCCTACCTGCTCGAGGCCGTCGCGACGGTCTTCCCGAGCATCCGCAAGCACCGGCTCGTGCGCGCCTTCGCGGGCGTGCGCCCGACCTTGCACGAGTATGGCCCGTTCGAGAGCGAGTTGAGCCGCGCCCACCGCGTCTTCGACCACGCGAGCGAGGGCGTACCCGGCCTGATGAGCATGGGCGGCGGCAAGCTGGCGGCCTATCGCGTCATGGCCGAAGACGCGACCGACCAGGTCTGCAATCGCCTGGGCATCACGGCCACCTGCACCACGCGCACGACCAAGCTGCCGGGCGGAGAGTCGACGCCGAAGCCGGCCGAGATCGCCGCCGCTGCGGGCATCGATCAGTACGCCGCGGCCCGCCTCGTTCATCGTCATGGCGCCAACGCCCATCAGATCGTGGAGCGCATCAAGGCCAACCCGCGCGAGCGGCACATCCTCTGCCCGTGCGAGCCGGTGACCGAGGCCGAGGTGCGGTACTGCATCGAGAACGAGTGGGTCCAGACCCTCGAAGACCTGCGTCGGCGCACCCATTGCGGCGGCGGCCCGTGCCAGGGCGCGCGCTGTGCTCGTCGGGCCTCGTGGCTGCTGGCCCAGTACCAGGGCGGTGGGCCGGATCTGGCCGAGGCGCACCTGATGCAGTTTGTCTCGGCGCGCTGGCGTGAGCAGGCGCCGGTGGTCAAATACCAGGGCCTGCCGCAGATGGAGCTGGCGCGCTGGGCGTTGCGTCCGGGGGATCACGCATGACGGCGGTGGTCATTGGAGCCGGTTTGGCCGGTGCGGTCGCGGCGGCTCGGCTCGCTGCGCAAGGTGTCGCGACGACGATCATCGCCGATCGACCGGGCGCGACGATCTTCCATGGCGGCGGCTGGTTGCTGGGTCTGGAGACGCTGACGCGGTTCGCGCTGCCCGCGCCCCAGATGGACGCCGCGCTCGAGTTCATCGAAGCCGGCCTGCCTGAGCTGGCGCTGACCGATGGGCCCTTCACGCTGCTCGATGTCGATGGCGTGCCGCGCGACGTCGACATGGCGCCGCAGACGCATGCGGCCGGGCATGCGTTCTGTGATCCCGCCTTCAACGGGCGCGTCGGCGTGGTCGACCTGGCCGGGCTGGGCCATCCCTTCGCCGAGATGTGCCCGTGGCTCGAGACGATCACCATCGCGTGGCCAGAGTGGCCGGGCGCCTTCGGACGATCCTTTGCGGCCGCGGCGGCGCGACTCGATGCCGATCCAGCCGAGGCCGACCGCCTCATCGCTGCGCTCAAGACGGCTTGCAGTGGTCAGGCCCTGGACGCGATTTTACTGCCGCCGGTGCTCGGACTGACCGATTCGATGGGGCTGCAGGCGCGCTTGCAGGCGGCGTTGGGCATGCCCGTCGCCGAGGCCCTCGACACCCTGCCATCGACCCCCGGCCTGCGGCTGGATCGCGCGTTGACCGCCTGGTTGGCGCGACTGGGCGTGACGCGGCAACGGGGACGAGTCACCGCCATCGACGTGGCCGCCGGCACGGTCGCCATCGGCGACGCGACCGTCTCGGCGAAGGCGATCGTGATGGCGACTGGCGGCGTACTGCCCGGCGGCCTGACCAGCGATCAAGTGATCACCGAACCGCTGGTGGGCTTGCGCATCACGCCCGAGCTGCCGGTGGACGTGATGCTCGCCGTGCGGCCCGATCGACCCTATGACGCCGACCTGTTTCGCGCGGGTCTGCCGGTCGACGAGCAGATGCGACCGATCGGATACGACGGCGAGCCGGTGCATCTGTCGCTCTTCGCGGCGGGCGACCTGCTGGCCGGGCCTGACTCAGCTGCGGACGGCTGTGGCAGCGGCGTGGCTTTGCTCAGCGGCTTCTTGGCGGCTGATGCCGCCGTCGCATATTTGAAGAGGGGTGTCTGATATGGCTGGTATCCTCTCCGGCTCCTGGGACTGGGCGCGGATAAAGAGCTTCGGCTACCTGGCCTGGGCGTTTTGGCGCCGCCAGTTCAAGCGGCTGATACCGGGCAGGAACGACGACGGTGGCGCTGAGCGCTTCCTGGAGAACTTCTCGCCTGAAGGCATGGCGCCGCTGACCGCAGCAGAAGAGACGCTGATCCAGCAGCTCGGCAACTGCATCCATTGTGGGCTCTGTGAGGCCGTGTGCCCGCTGCCGGTTTCGCGGTGGACGGCGTACACCCGCGCCATCGCCATGGCGGCCGATGCAGCCCAGGACATCCCCAAGCAGTGTCCGCCCGAGTGCGACGCGTGCGTTCAGATTTGCCCGACGGGCGTGCCCTTGGCGCAAATTCCGGCCTTCGTTCATCGCCATCAGAGCGGAGATGCCTCATGAGGCGTCTGATCCCGATCTTCGCGATGCTCTTTGCGTTCAGCGCCGCCGGATACTTCATCTACTTGGCCCAGAGCAACGCGCCGAGCTTCCCGCCGATCGGTCCTGCGCCGAGCGTCGCGGCGAGCGTGCCCTCTGGCCGCGCGTCGCCGCCGTCCATGCGCCTTGGGCCTCAGATGCCGGCGTCGGCGACCGACACGCCCGCGGCCGTACCGGCCAACACAGCGGCAGACACGGCGCCGAACAAGAAGAATACGAAGAAGGCCTTCCTCGGCGGCAGCAAGGCCTACGGGCCTGTCCCTGGCGACGTGTTCCTCGGAGGCTCCAAAGCCATCGTGCTCGGCAACGACGACTCGGGCCTGGGCGGGCTGCGCAAGGCAGCGGTCGGCAGTCAGCCGGGCACGGCCGTGGTCGACGGGCCGAGCAGCGACGCCCCCAGCAGCGCCGCCCCCAGCAGCGACGCCCCCAGCAGCGACGCCCCCAGCAGCGTTGCCTCTGATGCGCCCGCGCCCGTGCTCAACGCACCGCCCAGCTTCATGGGTGGCTCCAAGTTCGATCCGGGCTCGCTCCCGCTGCCGAAGCGTCCGAAGTCGGGCCCGTGAGCGCAGCGCTCGATGCGGCGTGGGCCGCCGGCATCGGGCTGCTGGCGGTGGGCCTCATCTTCACCCCGCTCGAGCGCGCCTACATGGCCCGCGCCCAGCCCATCCTTCGCCCGCGGTGGACTCTCGACCTCGCCTTCTTCCTGGGCCAGTACCTGGTCTTCAACGCTGGCATCGTCTGGGCCCTGGAGTGGTGCGTCCGGGGTTGGGCGCAGGTCGCGCCCGATGGCATACGCGTCGCGGCGGATTGGCCGTGGTGGGCGCAGGTGGTCCTGGTCGTCCTGCTCGGTGACCTGAGCATCTACTGGGTGCACCGCGTGCAACATCGCGTCGAGTGGCTGTGGCGGTTTCATGGCGTGCATCACACCACCGAGCACCTCGACTGGATGGCGGCCCACCGCGAGCATCCCGTCGACGGGCTGATCACGCGCTTCGCCATCAACCTCCCCGCGATCATGCTCGGCGTTTCGCTGGCGCCGGTGGCGGGCTTCATCGTGTTTCGGGGGCTGTGGGCGATCTTCATTCACAGCAACACGCGCCTGTCGCCGGGGCCCCTCAAGTATCTGCTGGGATCGCCGCACCTGCACCAATGGCATCACGCGAAGGGTCGCTTCGCGGGCAACTACGGTAACTTGAACCCGCTGATGGACGTGATCTTCGGCACCCATTACGACCCGCCGGAGTTGCCCGAAGAGTTGGGCACCGAGGAGGGTTGGCCGTCCGGCTATTGGGGGCTGCTCGCCCATCCGTTTCGACGGCGCCGGGGTGGCGGTCC
>JBNMOZ010000164.1:0-10027 GCA_051276005.1 Bradymonadia bacterium
GCGGCCAGCCCGCGCCGTTGGCGATGGAGATGCTCAAGGCCCTCAACGATCCCAGCTTCACCACCGAGTTGGCGCGCTTTAACCTCGAAGCCAACCTCGACCCGCTGGTCTTCGGTGGCGGCTGCCTGCGCCAACTCGAGACCGACCTCAACGACAAGCTCGCGCAGGCCCGGGCGGCGGCCGCCACCCTCGACGCCGACATCGTCCTGACCGGCATCTTGCCCACGTTGAAGATGTCGGATTTGGGCCTCGAGAACATGGCGCCCGTGCCGCGGTACGCCGCGTTGAACCAGGCGATCCTGCGGCTGACCGGCGGCGAATTCAGGGTGCGCATCAAGGGCACTGACGAGCTCGATGTCACCCATGACAACGTGATGCTCGAGGCCTGCAACACCAGCTTTCAGCTGCACTTTCAGGTGGGGGCCGACGAGTTCGCCTCGCTGTACAACGTGGCGCAGACGATCACCGCGCCGGTGCTGGCGGCGGCAGTCAACTCTCCGTTATTGCTGTCGAAACGTCTGTGGCGCGAGACGCGCATCGCGTTGTTTCAGCACTCCGTCGACGACCGCACCCACGCCCAGCGCGTGCGGGGTCGCCAAAGCCGGGTGCGCTTTGGCGATGACTGGCTCAACGACTCGGTGCTCGAGATCTTCCGCGAGGATGTCGCGCGCTTTCGCCTGCTCGTGGGCACCGAGCTCGACGAAGACCCGCTGGCGGTGCTCAAGGCGGGCGGCGTGCCCAAGCTGGCGGCGCTGCTGCTGCACAACGGCACCGTGTATCGCTGGAACCGCCCGTGCTACGGGGTCTTGAAGGGTCAGGCGCACCTGCGCATCGAGAACCGCGTCTTGCCGGCGGGCCCGACCGTGCTCGATGAGGTCGCCAACTCCGCGTTCTACTTCGGCTTGATGGCCGCCGTGGGTGATGAGTATGGCGACATGCGGCAGTGCATGGCCTTCGACGACGCGAAGAGCAACTTCGTCGCCGCTGCCCGGCTGGGGCTGGACGCCCAGTTTCAATGGCTCGACGGCAAGAGGCACACCGCCTCGAACCTGATCCTCGACCAGCTGCTGCCGCTGGCGCGCAGGGGCCTGGTGGACCGCGGCATCGAGGGCGACGACATCGATCGCTACCTGGGCACGTTGCAGGCGCGGGTCGAGACGGGGCGCACCGGCGCGGTCTGGGCTATCAAGTCGTTCGACGGGCTGCGCAAAGACAAGGTCGCCCGCCCCGATCGACTGCGCTGTCTCGTGGCCGGCCTGACCGAACGCCAATGGACCGGCCAGCCGGTGCACACCTGGACCCTCGCCGACAAATGGGCGCCCGAGGACTGGCGGCACAGCTACCGCACAATCGGCCAGTTCATGCAGGAAGATGTGCTCACGGTGCAGCCCGACGATCTGGTCGATCTGGCCGCGAACCTGATGACCTGGGAGAAGGTCGACTACCTGCCCGTCGAGCACCCCGACGGGCGCTTCGCCGGCATGGTCGACCATCACCAGCTGCTCAAGCTCATGGCCCGCGGCATGCCCGAGGGCGCGGCCGTGCGCGACGTGATGGACCCCGGGCCGATCACAGTGCACCCCAGCACGTCGACCATCGAGGCCTTGGCGCTCATGCGCGACAACGTGCTGGGCTGCTTGCCCGTCGTGCTGGGGCAGATGCTGGTCGGGCTGGTCTCGCAGGATGATCTGTTCGGCGTCGCCGCGCGGCTGCTCGAAGATCACCTGCGGGCGCTCGATCACCCGCCGGCCAAGTCTTGATCATTCAGGCCAACCGATGACTCAGGGCAATTGATGATCCAAGGGTTTTTGCCCCGCGTGCTGGGCGATCTGCGCAGCTCGGATCCGGGCCCGACGCTGGTCGTCGTGTGCGCGATACACGGCAACGAGCCGGCCGGCGTCATCGCGGCGCAGGCGGTCATGCCCGCGCTGGCCGCCATGGGGCTGCGCCGCGGGCGGGTCGTCGCGCTGGTCGGCAACCGCGCGGCGGTCGTGCGGGGCGCGCGTGGGCAAATGCGCGATCTCAATCGCGAATTTACGCCCGAACGGGTGGCCATCCTGCACGCGCAGCCCGAGTCGGCGGACGACCCCGAGCAGATTGAGGCGCGCGCTTTGCTGGCGTGCATCGACGACTTGGCCGCGGCCAGCGATCGACCGCTCGTGCTGCTCGACATGCACACGACCAGCGGGGGCGGGCCGCCCTTCAGCGTGGTGCCCGACGCCCTCACCAGCCGCGAGCTGGCGATGGCCTTGCCCTTCCCAGCGATCCTCGGGCTGCTCGAGTCGATCCGCGGCACGTTGCTGTCGCGCATGACGGCGCAGGGCCATGTGGGGCTGGGCATCGAGACCGGCCAGCACACCGATCCCTTCGCCGCCGACCTGCACGCGGCCGCGATGTGGCGATTGATGCGTCATATGGGGCTGATCAGCCGCGAGCCGCCGTCGGCCAAGGCCGCCCTCGATGCGGTGGACGCCGACCTGCCAGCGGTGGTCGAGCAGGCCCATCGCCATGAGATTCAGCCGGGCGACGACTTCAAAATGCGGCCTGGGTTCTGCGGTTTTCAGCGCGTGTACGAAGGCCAGCCGCTCGCCGACAGCGCCCGTGGGCCGATCCGCTCGCCGATGACGGGGCGCATCCTGATGCCGCTGTATCAGGCCCAGGGCGACGACGGCTTCTTCATCATCAAAGACGTCAGTCGACGCTGGTTGTGGGCCACCTCGGCGCTGCGGCGCGTCGGCGCGGATCGGATGTTGGGCCTGTTGCCCGGCGTGCAGCGCGCGGGCCCCGATACGGTTCAAATTCCGCCGCACCCCAGCGACGCGCTGCAAAAGGGGCTGCGGTTCTTCGGGTACCGGCGGCAACATGACGGCGTCGCTCAGAGGGCGCGCGAGCCCCGCGCCGCGCCCTGGCGCACGTAAGCGATCGACTCGTCAGTGGTCGAGACCGCGATGTACGCGCTCGCGCACCATTCTTGACCCTCGCGCGGCACCGGGCTATCACCGTCCTTGCTCATTTTGCGTCATCAACCGGAGAAAAAATGCGTCACACCCTCCTGAAGTGGACACTCGGGGCCGCCTGCGCGATGGGCACCCTGGGTTGTGAGAGCGGCCCCAATCACATGGATGAGGGTCGAGCGGCCATGAAGGCCCAGGACTACGAAAAGGCCATCAAGCACTTCGACGACGCGCTGAAGGCCGATCCGGACGACTACCACGCCATGTGGGCCAAGGCCGACACCTATCGCCGCGACAGCAACCTGGGCAACCTGGCCAAGCAGGCCGAGATGCTCGAGGCGATCAGCAAGAACAAAGGGCACATGGAGCGGTACGCGGGCGTGGTCAAGCCGGCGCTTGAGACCAACTACCGCAAGCAGGCTCAGGCCCTGGCCGACACCGACGCCAAGAAGGCCGAGTACCTGCAGAAGGCCATCGACCTCGACAAGAAGAGCGAGGCCAACAGCGCCCTGGCGACCCTGCTGAGCAAGCGCGGCGACGCGGCGTTCAGCGCGAAGGACTTCAAGGGCGCCGAGAAGGCCTACGCAGCGGCGGTCGAGCTGCGCATCTCGCGCAAGATGCGCAAGATGCTGAAGGGCAAGGCGTCGATCGCCGACTTCAAGGCGTTCATCAAAGACTTCCAGCCGCGCTTCGATAAGGTCCGCAAGGAGCTCGAAGAGAGCAAAGTCTACGATGACAAAACCAAGACGTTCTTCATCGAGGCGGGCGGCGAGGTTGACGGCAAGCGAGACGACGAGGGCTACGAGGCCGCCGCCGAGAAGACCGGCCTGGCTGCGGTCACCGTCGCGCTCAACGACCTGACCTGGAAGGTCGCCGGCAAGGCTCGCCCCGAGGGCGCCTCGGTCGCGTACTCCTCGGCGGTCGTGACCATCGTCGACAAGGGCTTCGCGAAGAAGAAGAAGAAGAAGGACCCGACCATCTACAAGTTCCGCATCTCGGTGCCGGCCGACGCGGTCTTCGAGAAGGTGCAGATCGTCGACAAGGGCGAGTTCAAGAAGCCCGCGCCGCCCGCCGTGGCGCCCGCGAGTGGCGCCAGCGCGGCGGCTGGGAGCGCGGCTCCGGCCAGCGCGGCGCCCGGGAGCGCGGCTCCGGCCAGCGCGGCGCCCGGGAGCGCGGCGCCCGCGTCTAAGTAGGTCTCTTCAGGATCTCACTTCAAGGCCGCGCGCCATTCGTGCGCGCGGGCGGCAGCCCGCTCAGGGCTCCAGCTTCAAGATCACGCTCATCGACTGTCGAACCTGACCCTGGTCGGGCGCCTCAAACGGGGTGTTCGAAAGGTCCCAGCGCAGCGTCAGCTGCCGCAGCCCGCCCTCATCGGCCGGCCAGAACTCGGTGAAGTCGCCGGGCAGCTCAATCTCGCCCGCCATCGGATCAACCACTTCGCACGCGATCTGCTGGGCTTCGACGCCATCGGACGTAGTCAGCACCACGGTCAGCGGGCCTTCGCCCTCGGGCAGCGGGCCCCAGGCGATGCGGGTCGGCTCGCCCGGCGTGATCACGCGCTCGTTGGGTGAGGGATCGACGATCTGATACGGCGGCTCGCCGTCGGCCTCGAGGCGGCCACCTTCCTGAATTTGCTGCCGTTGACCGATGACCATCTCGATGCTGTGCGGGCCGATGGGCAAGCGCGTGGTGCGGCTGCGCTCGAGGCGGGCCCAGATGGCGCTCTCAGCCACCCCGCCGCCGAAGAACCCAGCCGGCAGATCGAGCCGGCCGTCGTCGACCAGCAGCCCGTCGAGCTGGTAGTGGCGGATGCCGCGGTAGACCACGTTGGTGAAGATGGGCACCGAGCCGCCGACGAAGAACCGGATTTCGCCGCGATCGGCCGCTGGCGCCGGAGGCCACTGCAACGTGGCCATCACGTCTTCTGTGCGCGCCCGGGCCAGATCGGCGACCCGCTGCAGGCCCTCGACGTCGTCCAAGCTCGCCGGCGCGGTCGCGGCGAGGGTGAACATACCCACCGCCAAGCCGCCACCTGCGCGCACCTCGACCAAGTCGCCCGTCTCGTGCACCGCCAGCGGTCCGGTCTCGGGGGAGTTGAGGTAGCGATGCCCGCCGCGGCGCTCGTCGAAGACGGGGCCCAGGTTGAGCATGGCCTGCGGCGTGTCGATGTTGACCTGACCCAGATGCGCGTCAGGCTGGGTCGCCGGCTGACGGAAGACCGTGCAGACCGCGTTGGGGATCGCCCGCTCGCTGAAGCCCAACGCCGCGCCTTGCAGGCCGACCACCCGGTCGGGGTTGAGCGTGCCGTTGGGGCCCTGCATCAAGTTGATCTGCCAAGCCTGACAGCCCTCGGCCGGGATGCCCGCGCAGCCGCCGCAGACGTTGGAGACGTCCTCGTCGATGGTGCCGTCGCGGTCGTCGTCGAGGCCGTTGCATTCCTCGGGCTCGACCGGGCCCGTGTCGGGCGGATCGATCAGCCCTGCGTCGGGGCCCAGATCGGGGATGACGCCGTCGTCGGGCGGATCGATCGCGCCGTCGACCATCGCGTCATCATCGAGCACCGTGGCGTCGCCCAGATCGACGCCCAGATCGATGACCGGTTCGACGGGATCAACCCGCTGTCGGGGGTTGTCGTCGTCGCAGGCCCAAAGCCCACTGGCAGCCAGCCCAAGCAGTATCCAGCGCATGCATCACCTCGTCGTCCGTATGCCTCCAGGGTGAGGCGCAGGGCGGGGTGGGTGCAACATGGCTAGCGCGTGATGCAGATCACCGCGCGGTTGCAGTAGTTCGAGTTCTCTTCGCAGTTGAAGCGGTTGAACTCGCCCCAGCCGGGGATGCCGACGTTGCCAAACCCGCCTGGACACTCGGCGTATTCGGTCACCGCGACGGTGTGATAGTTGCCGTCGGGCCGCGCCCAGCCGGCGGCGACGATGGCCCTGAACTCGGCCAGGGTGATGACCACGAAGTCGGCGCCGAGCGCCTGGCAATACGCCGCCGCTGATCCCATGACGCATTGCACGCTGAGGTGCTCCACGCAGATATCGCCGAAGAACTCGCCCTGACAGGCGATCTCTTCGTCGATGTCGCCGGCGGCGTCGCACCCATCGTCCTCGGGCCAGTCGATCAGGGCGTCCATGTCGTTGTCGACGCCGTCGGCGCATTGCGGCACCTCGGCGGGATCTTGCTCGTTGGCGTCAAGGCGGTCGAGGCAGCCCGGATCTGCCAGATCGATGGCGCCGTCGTCGTCGTTGTCGAGCAGATCGTTGCACTGGCCAAGCTGGCTGGTCACCACGACCCGCGCTGTCAACGGCGCGGCCGGCCGCAGTGGGCCTTGCTCGGCGAACAGGAAGTACGAGCCGCGCTCGAGGTACGACAACGCCAGCGGGACGTTGGCCTGCGCGCCGGCGCGACAGCCCACCTCGGTCGCGGGATCGCCACAGCTGGTGCGGGCGTACAGCCCGGCTTGGACCGGCTGACCGTTGGCGTCGAGCACCTGCAGGCTCACGTCGGAGGGCTCCGAGAGCGTCAGCACGATGACCGTCTCGGCGCCGAAGCCCTGATCGCAGCCCGCTTGCGCTGCGCCGATGCCGTCGACCGGATCCAAGGCGATGTCGCCGCCCTCTTGGCCCACGCGGGCGAAGGGGATCGGCAAATCACAAGGCGGGCTCTCCTCGGGCGCGCCCGCTGCTGCGCAGTCGACGTCGTCGGGCCAGTCGGTCAAGCCGTCGCCGTCGTCATCGAGCCCATTGGCGCACACGGGCGGCTCAGGCGGGTCGGCTTCGTCGTCATCCTCGGTCTCGACGCAGCCTGGATCGGCCAGGTCGATCAGCCCGTCTTCGTCGTTGTCGGCGCTGTCACGGCAGGCGGGCGGGGCCACGGCGTCGACGGTCAAACGAAAGCGCCCGACCACGTCGCGGCTGCCGGTGTCGACCATCACGAAGTAGCGGCCGAGCGCGGGCCGATCGAGCACGATGGCCTGGCCGGGGCTGTCGACGAGCCCACGGGTGCATTGCAGATCGTCGCCCTGGCAGGCGTCGCGCAGGTACATCACGACGGGGCCTTCGGTCTCGGGATGCACGGTGCTGAACGTGAGTCGATCCAGCGCGCGAACGACGGTGTAGACGAAGACATACTCACCGCCGGCCGCGCCGCCGCATGAGGCGATCAGGGCGTTGGGCACGTCGATCAGGGTCGCCTCGAAGCCATCGTTGTCTGCCAGGTGGGCGTTGAGGTCGATGACCGGCACGCCGGCGCCGCAGGGGCTGACCTCGCTGTAGTCGCCGGCCGCCTCGCAGCCGATGTCGGCGGGCCAGTCGGTCTGCCCGTTCTGATCATCGTCGAGCCCGTTGCCGCAGGCCGGCGCTGGATCGGGCGTGGTCTCGTCGGCGTCGCCGGCCCCCGCGCAGCCCGGATCGGTGGGGAAGTCGGTCTGGCCATCCGCGTCGTCGTCCACGCCGTTGGCGCAGGCGGGCGGCGGGACGGTATCGGCTTCACTGATATGACCCGCGGCGGTGCACCCCGGATCGTTCGGGAAGTCGATCAGGCCGTCGTCATCATCGTCTTCGCCGTTATTACAGGTGGTCGCCGGGTTGGCGCCGGCCTCGACCAGATCGAAGGGCGACGTGCAGTCGGGATCGGCGATGTCGAAGAGCCCGTCCGCGTCATTGTCGACGCCATCCGCGCACTCGGCGAGGGGCTCGGGGTCGGTCTCATCGGCGTCGTCTGCGCTCTCGCAGCCCGGGTCGTCGGGGAAGTCGACCTGCCCGTCGCGATCGTTGTCCAAGCCGTCCGAACAGGCCGCTTGTGGCCCCGCGTCGGGCGCGACGCCGTCGGTCTCAACCGCGCCGTCGGTCTGCCCGCCCATGTCGTCGCTCGCGGCATCAACCCGGGCATCGATGGCCCCTACGTCGGCCAGCACGCGGGTTTGCATGTCGACGACCGCCGCATCGGGCGGTGGTCCGCCTTGGGGTGTCTCGGTGCAGCCCCCCGTCCCCAACGCCAGACCCCCCAACGCCAACGACGCGACGATAATACTCAATTTTTGCATGACTCCCCCTTGCCCACACCGTGAGGCGCAACCGCGCGCGTGTCCAACATCTACACGCGCCAGGGTTGATCCGATAGGCCGACTCAGGCTTGCATCGCCGCGTGCACCTTCGCCCTCTCATCGCCCTCGCGCTCTTCGCTTGCGCGCCCGTCGCATCCGGTCCGATCGGAGAATTGCCGATTGAGCACAGCACATTGCAGCCCATCGCCGCCTGCGCTGAGTGCCACCCCCGGCAGGTCGAGGAGTACGCGCAGTCGACGATGGCGTGGTCGGCGTTCTCGCCCGTGGTGCATGCGCTCGACCTCGCCTTCGCCGAGCTGCATGGCGATCCGTTCACCGACGCGAACCTCTGCGGGCAATGCCACGCCCCGGCGGCCCATCTGCGTGGGCTGCGCAGCGACGGGCGATCGGTGGTGCGCGATGACTTCGTCGACGCGACCAGCGACGGCATCACCTGCGACGTCTGCCATCGCGTCACCGCGATCACCGGGGCCCACACCATGGCGCTCGACATCTCGCCCGGCGCCGCCAAGATTGGGCCGATCGTCGATCCCATGGCGAGCCGGTTTCACACCGCCAAGGCCGAAGGGTTCATGACCGAGTCGAGCGTCTGCGGGGCCTGCCACGACGTGCGCTTGCCCATCGCTGACGCCGTCACCGGCGAGGCTGATGGCCGGGTCGAGAACCTGTTCACGGAGTGGAAGGCGAGCGCGTGGGCCAACCCGGAACACCCGCAGAACCCGTTTCGTGGCCAGCCCGGCATCGGCGATCTACACCCCGTCGAGGCGGGCGCACAGGTGACATGCCAGGACTGTCATATGAGCCTGTACCCGGCGCGGAGGATCGACGACGTCATCGGCCTCGACGCGTTCCCCGGCGTCGACCCGGCGACCCTCGCCCGCAAGGCCCATAAGCTCTACCCCGCCGCGACCGCAGCTGACGTCGCTGACGCCCCCCGTCGGCGCGTCAGCACCCACGCGTTCTTCGGCGCGTCCAAGCCGGTCGTGCCCTTCCCGCGGGCCGAGCGCGGGTACGATCCAGCGCCGCTTTCGGACGATCTGCTCGGGCCACAGCCTGCCGATCCCGTGCAGCGTGACGCCTGGCTCGCCGCGCGCGCTGAGAGCACGGTGTCGGCGACCGATGCCGGTCGAACCGCAATGCTGCGCGCCGCTCTGCGGCTGTCGATCACCGGCCTGCCCGCACAGGTGTCGGCCGCCGAGACGCTGCGCATCGACGCCTGGGTCGAGAACGTCGGCGCCGGCCATAACGTGCCGGCCGGGTTCAGCCAGGAGCGCGAGGTGTGGGTCGAGTTGACGGTGCGCGATCAAGGCCGGCCCTGCGCGCAAGACGATGAGTGCGCCGATCTGATCGAGCGCCCCCGCTTCATGGATCCCCGCGCCCAATGCCGCGTCACGACCGCCGCTGGCGACGTCGAGCCCCCCGTCGATCAAGGCTACGATCGCTGGATGCGTGGCGAGCGCAGCGGCGTCTGCGACCAGGCGCGCTGCGTGGTCTATCGATCCGGCTACCTGCACGATCAGGACGGCGACGGCCGCGGGGTCGACGACGATCTGCGCGACGCGCTGGTGCAGATCGAGGCCGGCACCCTGACCGAGACCTGCGCCCTGCCGGGCCCAGACGCCGACCTGCGCGTCAGCGGCGTCAACAAAGGCTTGGTCAGCTTCACCAACGAGTTTCAGCGCGTCGCCGTCGACGATGACGGCGCGCCGATCCCCGATCCCCAGGCCGAGCGTTGGCTCCGACCGCAGGTTGCGCCCGAGCATCCAGAGTTTGCGACCCAACAAGTGCGCTTCGAGCGCGTGCGCTACCGGGCCGTCGAAGCGGGCGCGCCGGTATCAATCCTCGATCCGGTGCGGGCCAATCGGTTCTTCAACGACAACGCCTTGCGCCCCTTCGAGCCGCGCCTGGCGCGCTATGATGTCGACGTGCCCGACGGCGTCGTGGGGCCATTGCAGGTCGAGGCGCGCGTGCGGTTTCGGTTCTTGCCACCGCGGCTGTTGCGGGC
>JBNMOZ010000165.1:0-10009 GCA_051276005.1 Bradymonadia bacterium
GGGCGCGACGCGGGCGCTGCTCGACAGCGCGGGTTTGATCGCCGCCTGCTCGATGGCGAACGCTGCCAGCGCAGCGGATGTCATCGCGGGGATCGGCGCCAAGGCGGCGGCGAGCGCGGCCCCGTCGGGGTAGCGATCCTCGGGCCGTTGGGCGAGGCAGCGCATCACCACCGTGGTGAGCGTCGGGTCTGCCATCGGGGTGACGCTCTGCAGCGGGGCACATCGAGTGGCCGTCACGGCGAGGGCCGTCGCTTCGGCCGAGCCTCGGGCGAACGGGTGCTGGCCCGCGAGGGCGCGGTACAGCACGACGCCGAGGGCGAACACGTCGGTCGCCGGGCCAACCTCGCGGCCGTTGATTTGCTCGGGCGCCATGTATGCAGGGGGGCCGACGCGGGCACCGGTTGCCGTGATCCGCTCCTCGATCGCGCTGGGGCGGCGCGCGAGCCCGAAGTCGACCACCCGCACCACGCCGTCGGCTTGCAGCAGCAGGTTGGCGGGCTTCACATCGCGATGCGTCAGGCCTACGCGATGGGCGGCGGCGAGCGCCTGGGCGGCCTGACGACCGACGGCCGCGACCGCATTTGAGGGCCAGGCGTTGCCCAGCGCGGCCGAGAGGGGCGCGCCGTCGACCAGCTCCATCGCCAGGTACAGTTCGCCCGCGTCGGACTCGTCGAGGCGGTGCACGCGCACGATGCCCGGGTGGTCAAGGGCGGCGAGCGCCCGGGCCTCGCGCCAGAACCGGGCCCGGGCGTCGACATGTGCTCGATGAGGCGCAGCGATGCTCTTGACGACGATGGCGCGCTGCAGCCCCTCGTCGTATGCGCGGTACACCTCGCCCACACCGCCACGGCCGAGCAGGCCATCTACGCGATACGGGCCGATGCGCGCTGGGATGGAGTCGGTGGTGCTATCGCGCGCGGCGCCAGGCCCGGTCGGCGATTCGGTGCGCATCGCAAGGGCGTCGTCGTACACGGCGATAGTATCGCTCAGGTGGGGCGCTCTGCGCGAACCAACGGCGTCGCCGGGTCGAGCAGATAGCCGTCTTCATGGCTGTGCAACAGGTCGCGCAGGCCCAGCTTGCGCAGCGTCGCGATGGCCACGTACACCCGATTGGCGGCGGCATGCGGCAGGATCTGCTCACCGGGCCACCCCGCGGCGATCAGCGCGTTCATCTGCATGCCCTGGCCCGGCTGGGTCTCGCGCGCCTCTGCGAAGGCGGCGAGCAAGCGCCGCAGGGTGTGGCGTCGGCGGATGCTCTGACCGTCTTCGCCGGGGGCCTGCAGCCAATCTGCGCCGGGTGAGATGATCAGGGCGGGCGCCGCGGCTGGATCGGCCTCACCGCGCAGCCGACGCACGAAGGCCACGTCGATGCCGCGCACGGGCACGGCGGGCTGCTCGCCGCGGTGCAACGCGATGACGGCTTCGAGCTGCGAGCCGGCGGGCGCCGCAAGGTGCTCAAGCCGAGCAACGTCGCCGGTCAAGGCGGTGCGATGCGCGGTGAACAACGTCGCGAACCGCGTATCGCCCGCCGTGCGTAGGCCAGCCACGGCCGCGTCGTAATCTGCGAGCGCGGTGACGGTGTCGCCGGCCTCGTGATGGGCCGTGCCGCGATAGCCGATGAAGACCGCAGCCAGGCGCTGATCGCCGACGGTCCGCAACCCGTCGACGGCCTCGGTGCGGCGCGCGATGGCGGCGTCGAGGCGGCCGGCGTGTTGGTCTGCCGCGCCTTGGTTGCCCGCCAAGACGGCCCGCAGGCGGCGATCGTCGAGCGATTCGAGCAGCACCGACGCGCGCGCATGCCGCATCTCGGCTTCAGCGACCCGATCCTGTTGCAAGTGCAAGTCGGCCAGATTGATGAGGAAGATCACCTCGGAGCGGGTGTCTTGAGCTTGTCGCAGCAAGTCGAGGGCTTGCTCATAGCGCGTCTGCGCGTCTGCGCTCTGGCCCCGCGCCTCGGCAAGGATGGCCAAGCTGCCCGACGCGCGCCCCAACCCCCGGGCATCGTCGGCGGCGGCGAACGCGTCCATCGCGGTTGCGTAGCGGGCGTCAGCCACGTCGAGATCGCCCGCTTCATGGGCGGCGATGCCGGCGGCGCTGAGGGCTTCGGCCTGATGGGGGCCTGGGGCTGACGCAGCCTGCTCAAGGTCAGCGCGCGCTTCGGCGAGTCGACCCTGAAGGCGCAGCGCCTGGCCGCGCAGCAGCAGCGCGCTGGGCAGATCGGTCGGCGGCAGCCGGTGCAACAAGGCGTCGAGCGCGGCCACCTGCGGGGCGAGGGGGCCGTGGCTGACGACCACCGGGTGCAGGCACGTCAGCGCCAGCAGTAGCCGCGCGGGATCGGTGGAGCGCGCCACGACGGCCCAGAGCTCGTCGCGCAACGCGAGCAGCGCTCGATGTGCCGCCTGACCGTTCGGCCCGTCGATCTGCGCGTGCAGCTGCTCGCCTTGCTCAACGACCCACTCGGCATGCATCTGCTCAGCCGTCGCGAGCGCGCCCGGGGGCGACTCGGCCCGCACGAAGGCCTTGATGCTCTCGAAGAAGCCGAAGCGCCGCACGCCGTCGACGTTGGCCACGCGCAGCATCGACTGATCGACCAGCGCACCGAGTCGGGCCAGCGCATCTGGATCGTCGGCCAGCAAGGCCTCGCCCAGGTCGAGCCCGAACCACCCGCGACAGGTTGAGCAGCGCACCAATGCGGCGCGATCGGCGGCCGACAGCAATTGCCATGACCAGGCGATGGCGCCGCGCAGCGTGCGTTGCCGATCGCCGACGTCGAGCCGCTGTCCTGCCAGCATGTCGAATCGACGATCGAGCCGGGCGAGCAGGGCGGTGGGAGACAGCCAGGCCAGGCGCGCCGCTGCGAGCTCGATGGCCAACGGGATGCCGTCCAACTGCGTGACCAACTGCTCGATGGCGGCGCCGGCCTCGGCGTCCGGATCGAACGCGGGCACTTGCGCTCGGCCGCGCTCGATGAATAGTCGGGCTGCGTCGCCGCCGTGACCCGTGCCCAGCGGTTCAAGACGATGCACGTGTTCGCCGGCGACTTGCAGGCGCGCGCGGCTGGTCACGAGCACCTGCAGGCGCGGCGCAGCAGCCAGCCAGAGGGGCAAATGCTCGGCGACCGCAGCGACGACCTGCTCGACGTTGTCGAGGACGAGGATCTGCGCAGCGGTTGAGGCCAGGATCGCCTGCACATCGGCGCGCGCGCCGTCGACGCCCAGGCTGGCAGCGACGCTCTCACGCAAATCCTCTGCCGAGCGCGCCTGATCCAAGCTGCACCAGGCCACGTCGCCGCGCCCGCCAAGCATCTCAGCCGCCAACCGAGACTTGCCCATGCCGCCCGGGCCCATCATGCAGATCACGCGCGCGCGTCCCGCCAAAAGCGCCGACAACGCAGCTCGATCGGCTGCGCGTCCAACAAAAGCGGTCAGAGCTGTAGGCGGTGGAGTGAGGGTCATCGAGCCAGTCATCGCAGTCCGTCGATACCCTACCAGACCCCCTAAATCTGCGGGGGGTTGCCGTGCGCATGACGACTGCGCGCCCTGACAAGGCGCGACGGTGGTGGCCCCGATTGACGTGCAGGATGACTTGATCGGGCGGCGCCGACTACTTTGATGAAAATACCCTCAGGAGTCCGTATGCGCGCCTTCGACCTTCGCCCCGCGCTGATCGTGTCGTTCTCGCTCTTCACCGCTTTCGCCTGTGATGCAGGCTCCGAAGAGGCGTCAGCCGTCGAGGATCCCACCGCGAGCTTCACGGCCGGCATCCAAGGGCGCACCTTCGAAGGCAGCGGGTCTTTCGAGGGTCTGAGCATCATCGTGCCCCCGGGTGCCTTGAGCGCCGAGACCACCCTGGTCGTGACCCAGCGCGAGGGCGAGCCCTTACCCAGCGGCGGGCGGGCGGTCGGGCCGCAGTTTGAGATTGGCCCCGACGACCTGCTGCTCGACAAGCCGTTGGCCATTATTCTGCCGTTTGACCCCAGCCAGGTCATCGACGCGGGCGTCGACGTGCGCGGCGTGAAGGTGTGGGCCGTGCTGGGCGAGGGCTGGACGCTTGTCGACTCGGCGGAGGTGATCTCGCCCGGGCGCGTGCAGGTAGCGATCGAGCCCCCAACGCTGCTGGGTGCAGGCATCGAAGTGCCCCAGTGAGCTGACACTGAGCTGATATGGTAGCTTCAGCGGATGAAGACTCTCGACGCCATCCACGCTCGCATGACCGCCCATCGTTGGCAGTCGGTGCCGGTGCCGCCCGCCCTCATCGACGACTGCCTCACCGCTGCACAACTCGCGCCCTGTCATAAGCACACTTGGCCGTGGCGGTTCATCGTCGTCGGCCCGCACACGCGCGCCCAGATCACTCGAATCGCGCTGGCCAAGGCCGGCGATGTCTCTGAAAAGAAGAAGGACTTCATTCGTACGAAGGTCGACGCGGCCGGCGCGTTGATCGTGGCCGTGCAGGCCATGGACGCCGACCCGGCGCGCGCCCGCGAGGACTACGCGGCGTGCGCCTGCGCGATCCAGAACATCTGTCTGGTGGCCGCTGACGCTGGCTTCGAGAGCAAATGGGGCTCGGGCAGCCTGACGCGGGTGCCCGAGGTCGTGGCGTTGATGCCGCTCGAAGAGGGTGAGCAGATCATCGGCTTCATCTGGATCGGCCGGGGCCTCACCGCGTGCGAGCGCATCGCGCGGCCCCCCCTGGAGCGTGTCGTTCGGCGCTTGCCTTGAGCGAGCCGGCGGGGCGTCGCACGCTCTCGGCCCGGCACGTCGAAGAGATCCCCAAGGTCAAGGGCTCGCGGTTCTGGGCGACCGTCGATCGGTGCGCGCGGGTCGAAGGCGCGCTCGCGGTCGTCGACGCACTGCGCACGCAATGGCCCGACGCGACGCATCATTGCTGGGCCTGGCGAGGCGAAGGGCGCGACGCCTGGCGCTATGCCGACGACGGTGAGCCCAGTGGCTCGGCCGGAAAGCCGATCCTGAGCGCCATCGATGGCCGCGATCTGACCGACGTTGTCGTCGTGGTGACGCGCTACTTCGGCGGCACCAAGCTGGGCGTTGGCGGCTTGATTCGCGCCTATGGCGGCTGCGCGGCGGCGGCCTTGGACGCGGCGTCAATCGTCTTCGTCCCCGACACCACCACCATTCGCATCACCCATCCGTATGAGCTCTCAGGGTCGGTCCAATCAGTGTTGACCGCCCACGGCTACGCGCCCAGCGACGCCGAGTATGGCGCCGAGGTCTGCGTGCGCATCGTCGTACCCGACGCGGGCGTCGAGTCGTTCCTCTTCGACCTGGGGGAGCGGTGCGCGGGCCGCGCCCAGATCGAGGTTCTGGCTGATTGACCCGGGTGCAGCGCCGGGGTTGCCCGCGCCGACTTGGCGATGCGCGGGCAAAACCCCACGCCACACCTGAACGGGTGCTGAGCCGTTCAGATTAATAATTAATTATTATAAGGGGTTACGGTGGTCTGTGCCATTCTTCATGACGCTGGCACGGCGGCTGCTGCGCTGTCTGTGTAAATCGAATCGCCGCAAAATCGAATCGCCGCAAAATCGAACGCAGGAGACCCTGACATGACCCGCACCCAGCGCTCGGTGCTCGCCGATGCCAAAACGCTCTCGCCCGGCGAGCGGCGCTCGGAGCCAGAAACTACGCCACCGACGCCCAGACCTCTCGAAGACGTCGACCACCGCGACCTGCGCTCTCAGGGCGTGGTGACCAGCGCGCGCTGGCATGTGCGGAGCACGGAGCAATGATGCGTGCCGCGGCGATGCCGCTGCGGTGGAGGCGCTGGCTGTCGGCCGCCGCCTTGGCGCTCGGCCTGCTCGGCTGCGATGACCTCGACAACTTCGATGTCGAGGTCAAGGATCAGGTGGTCCTGCAGGGCGGCGGCCTCTTGGAGGGGTTGCTGGGCGAATTCCCCCAGTTGGATGGATTCACACGGCTCGACTTCGCGCAGAGCGCCGAGTTTGAAGAGCGCGGCTACTCGCCTGACGATGTCGACTACATTCGACTCTCAAGCCTCATCGTCCGGGTGCTCGATCCCGAGGGGCAGGACCTGGCGTTCATCGGCGAGATGCGCGTCATCCTCGACAACCCGAATCTGCCCGCGTTGACCCTCGCCACGCAGACCGACTTTCCAGCGGGCGAAGGCGAAGTCGCCTTTGAAACCAGCGACTCGAACCTCAAGACCTATCTGCTGGGCACGCGCAGCTCGATCACCTTTGAGATCGAAGACAGTCGCCGGCCGCCCCAAGACACTCAAGTTGAAATCCACGCGGTGTTCGACGTCGACATCAACGTCATCTGACGCCGCGCCTCGACGAGATCCTTGATGAGCTTCGCGAGCGACCCTTGGCCGGACGTCCGGGACTCGACCCGGGTGGGTGCCCGGGCCGCATAACTTGGCCATCGGGCAGTATTTTTCACCCCCATGCGGTGGGTCGCCAGCGTATCCTGCGCCCCTAATTTGCAGACTCGGAGGCACGCATGACGCGTCGTGCATCGGCCGCGCTCTTCGCTGGGCTCATATCTACTCCCGCTATTTCGACCGCAGACGAGTCGGCACAGGCCCAAAAATTGCCGCCCGCGCGGGTCGCGTTTGCTGCGCTGAGAGACAGCTCCGGTGAGGCTCGCGCTGTCTGGCGCAGCGATCAGATGGCGATGTTGACGCGGGTTCGGGTCCCGACGCGGGGCGTCGACGTCGCTCAGCGCGTCGAGTACTTCCTCGACACGCAGTCCGCGCTCTTCGGAGCCGTGCGGCTCATCGTGAGCGATGTTGACCAGCGCCCTGACCGCACGTTGGTTCGCCTTGCGCAGATGCACGCCGCCGCTGAGGGGCCAGTCCCGGTGATCGAGCGCAGCGCGGTTCTGACCCTCGATGCCAATGGCGCAGTCACCCGAGTCGTCAACGACAGCGTGCCTTTGCGCAGGGTAGAGGCCGCAAAGATCGACGCCGTGACGGCGGGCCAAATCGCCTGGGCCCATGTGCATGACGCCGCGCAGCCCAAGACCCCGGTTGAGGCCCGCAAGGTCGTCTTCGCCAGCGGAGATCACGGCGTTGAGGGGTATGTCGCCGTTGTCGCGCGCGACCCGCTCACGGTCTTCGAGGTCCGGGTCAATGGCGTCGACGGCAGCGTGTTCGGCGTGAAGTCACAGGCACAATGGTGAAGCGCATGCGACGATCCACGACTTGGCGTTTGACGGCCGCGAGCCTTGCGCTGGCAAGCCTCGCAGCCTGCGACGATGCTGAACCGACGGCCGACCCGTCGGTCATCATCGTGCAGAATGACGCGGGTGGGCCCCCCGCACCCGACGCCGGTATCGCCGACGCCGGTATCGCCGACGCCGCTGCCGAGGTCGACATGGCGCCGCCGGTGCTCCTCGACGCGCCTGAGGCCCTGGTCTACGCCGCGGACCCCGTGACCGACGAGGGCGAATTGACCCGCGTGACGCTCACGAAGAGCATTGATCCATGGGGGCATCTCACCAGCGAATCGGTGCAGGTCTTCAACTGCCTCAACGAGCCCGGCGGGCTCACGGCCATGCCTGATCTGGGCGGCCTGACCATCGAAGTCAGCTTGTGCCACGAGGTGCAGACGGTGGTGCCCGACGCCGACGGTCACTACCTGAGCATCGCGCCCCCCGCCGATGGCAGTGACGGCAACGACCCCTTCGCCGAAGTCATGATGTATCACCACGTCAACCACGTGCATGACTACTTCAACGGCACCCACGGCTTCACCGACCTCGACTTCCCGTTGCCGGCGCTGGTCAACGTGATGCTCAAGACCAACCCGCCGCTGCCGATCCCGGGCTTCACGCCGGGGCCAGACGGGTGGATCGGGTTCCCCAACGCCGCCTTCTTCCCCCAGGAGACCTGGGACGCGCTGGCGTCACAGTTTGGCCTGGAAGGGCGCGACAGCGACGCGATCATCTTCGGGCAGGCGGACCACGACTTCGCCTACGACGCGCGGGTCATCTATCACGAGTACACCCACGCGGTGATCGGCACGAGTCGGCTGCAGGCGGCGGCGGTCGCCGACACTCAGGGCCTCGATGGCTCACCGCGGGCCATGAACGAAGGCCTCGCCGACTACTTCGCGGCGACCCTCGCCGACGCCCCCGAGATCGGGGTGTGGGGCATCGGTCAGCTGGCCCCCGAGCAGGTCCGCGATCTGGCCGTGCCGCGTCGGTGTCCTGGCGACCTGCTCGACGAAGTGCATGTCGACGGGCGAATCATCGGCTCGGCGCTGTGGCAGCTGCGCGATGAGCTGGGCGCCGAGGTGACCGACGGTATCGTCTGGCGGGCCCTTGAGCAGTTTGGCCTGGCAACGACGCATCAGATCGCGGGCGAGCTTTTCATCGCCGAAGCTGAAGCCGTCAGCGTCGACGCGGGCGCGACGACCCGCACCGTCATGCAAGACTTCGGCATGATCGACTGCGCCCGCGCGGTCGAGTGGACCTGGTTTGTGGCCCGCAACAGCCCCGATCGCCTGCCGCATCGCGTCGAAGGGCGCTCGACGGTTGGCGTGGTGGGCTTCGGCGCGGGTGTGCCGGCTTACAAGCAGTTCTACCTCGACGTCCCGGCGGGCGCCGCGGGCGTCACGCTCAGCTGGACCGGCGCGGGCTCGGGCGGCGTGCTCGGTGGCGGTGGCGCGCCCAGCGATCCCCTGCACATGCATGTGCGCGCTGACGCGATGGTCGAGGTCGAGATGGGCCGGTCGGCGAGCTACGTCTCCGACGCGTTTCATGAGATCGCGCTCGAGGGCGACACGCAGACGATCACCCTCGACGCGAGCTGCCTGCCCGCCGACGGGGGCCGGCTCTACACGCTGTTCATCAACAGCGGCAACGACCCATTCTCGCTGCTCGAGATGAACCGCGAGATCCACGTCGATGGGTGGGATGAGCCGCCGCCGAACCTGGTGCGGTGTGAAGCCGAGCCCGAGATGCCGGCGCCTGAGACGTCGCCCGAAGAGTAGGGCGGGCCGCTGGGGCTGGCGGGCCGCTGGGGCTGGTCAGACTAAGGCAGCGGCAGGTTGCGATCGGCCGGCATGAACTCCGCGAAGTCCGCGATGCGCGGCACCAGGGCAGGGCAGTCGACCAACGGGTTGCGGTTGCCCTGAACGGCTTCGACCAGCGTGTTGCGCCTGCGCTCGCGATCGTCGACTGGATCGGCCACAACCCAGCCGCGCAAGATCCCCTCTTCGGTGGCCTCGATGGCCCGGCCCCAACGAATCGAGAAGTACATAATCGCCCGCGCGATGTCGCCCTTGCGCGCGTCGCGGGGCTCGAAGACCCGGTCGCCCTGGGCGTCTCGACCTGCGATAGACGGCAAGAAGTCCAGGTTGCGATCCGAGACGACCACCCCGAAAGGGCTGCTGCCGCGCGTGCTGTTGGCGGTGCTGTCGGATGGATGCAGGTGGTGCACGTCGCTCTGCTGATGCTCGTACAGCGCGGTGCCTTCGTCGGGCGCCATGCGCGACCGCGGCCAGACGTGTTCGGCGTTCATGTCGTCGTTGTCGGGCTCTTCGTCGGGGCCAATGGCGACAAATCGGCCGGTGTAGACGCCCTCGACACCGTCACCGCCCTGCACGCGCTCGACCTGCGTGAACATGAAGTGCCGCGCCGTGGTGTAGCGGTTCAAGTTGCCGCCGCGATCCAACTCGGGCTCGACGGGGGCATATGTCGCGATCAGCTCAGCGTGCACCGCGGCGACGAGCGCGTCGTCGGCCACGTCGATCCACCGGGCGCAGCGATCGGGCTGGGCCATGTCGGGCGCTTGCATGTCGGGCGCACCCATGTCGCTGGCGAGGTCTGGTCCCACATCGGCCGGTGCGCCATCAACCGCCATGTCGGCCGCCGCCATGTCGGTCGTCATGTCGTTGAGCGCACCGTCGGCCGCCATATCCAGCGACGCCATGTCCGAAATCGCCGCATCTGATCGCGGACTCGCATCGGTGGGGCCTGCGTCCATCACCTGCGCGTCGACGGTCGCGTCGCCGTGCATCGCG
>JBNMOZ010000166.1:0-10008 GCA_051276005.1 Bradymonadia bacterium
GGGGGCGGGGGGCCCCCCCGCGGGCCGCGCCCCCCCGCCCCGGCGGCATGCGCGAGGGCGGCGGCGACGTCTTCAGGCTCTGCTGGCTCTGCGACAGCGCGTCGAACGGCGGCGCCTCGCCGTCGATGTGATTGATATGCGCGCTGAGCAGCCGCATGTCAGTCGCCGATATGCGCGCGATAGGCTCGGCGCCATGCCCGAGCGTCTGCTCGGCGACCTGCAGAGTGCCTTCGCCGGTCGGCACGCTGTCGGGCACATCGGACGCCTGGGCGATGCGCAACTGGATCACATGCTCGCCCACCGTGAGGCGATCGGTCTGGCGCGCCGCCGCGATGCGGCCGATGTGCTCGCCATTGAGCCAGACGTCGTTCTCGGGCTGCAGGTTGACCACATACATCAGCTCGGCGCCGAACGCGTCGATGCGCACGTGCTGCGCCGCGATTCCGGGCCCCTGCAGATTAATCGCGCAGTTGAGGCGGCCGATGTTGGTGCTCGATCCATAGGTCGCGACCGTCTTGCCCGCGTTGGGGCCTTCCTTGAAGTCGAGGACCAGGTGCACGGGCGATTCGCGATAGCTGAACAAGAAGCGGATGTCGCTGGCGCCCATGCGAATGACGTCGCCGTGGGTCAGCACGTGCTCGGTCAGCGGGACCTTGTTGACCGTCGTGCCGTTGGTGCTGCGCAGATCGCGGATGATGAGCGCGCCGTCTTCAGCCGCGATGAACGCGTGGCGCGAGCTGACCGCGCCATCGTCGAAGGTGATGTCGCAATCGGTGCCGCGACCGATGGTGAAGTAGCGCCCATCCGCGAAGCTGCCAGGCAGCAACGCGTACCACTCGATTTGTCCAAAAGAGTCGTATACGTACAGGTTTGCGCGATACGCGCCGGCCGGAAATCGATCCATCGCCAAGTTGCCGGTGTTGATCGACGGCGGCACCTTAAATGATCCTGATTGATCCGACATGCGCGTCCCCCAAACCTCAACGGCCCCAGTCTAGGATCTCTGTGGCTCGTGCGCCAAGGAATCGTCCCCCGGGTCGGTGAACGGCCGGGTCCATGCGTGGATGATCAGCGCAGCGGCCGGCGCGAGCGCTGCCGCTGCGATCGCGGTGGGCACGCCGGCGCCGTCCGCGACCAACCCAAAGATCACGCCGCCGCCGGCCATGGCCAGATCGAAGGCGAGCAGGAAGACCGCGAAGCCCCGGACTCGATGGGTTGCGGGCACGATGTCGCCCACAAGCGCGTTGCTGGCGGGCACGTATGCGCCGAAGCCGAGGCCGTAGCAGACCGCGCCGATGACGTAGAACGTGTCGCTGCCCCCCAAGCCCAGCGCCAACGGCCCGAGGATCAAGAACACGAGCCCACCGATGATGAACGGTCCGCGGCCAGCGGCATCGAAGCGCTTGCCCACCGCGATGCGAAAGGCGATGAGCACCACCCCGTCGATGACGAAGAACCACTCCGCCGTCACCCAACCGGGGTTGCCCTTGAGCAGCACCGGCAGGAACGTGAGCACCGCGCCATGCACCAGCACCGCGAAGAAGTGCGCGCTGATGAGGGGCTTGAGGCGCGGCACCGCGAGCGCCGCGAGCATGCGCTGGCGCCCGTGCATGATGGGCTTGGCCGGCTCGCGCAGGCCGAAGACCAGCACGACCGGCAGCAGCCCGAGCAGCGCCGACATGAAGAACGCCACGTCGTAGTTCCAGTACGCCGCGACCACCCCACCCAACGCCGGGCCGATGATGAGCGACAGGGCGTTGCTGGCCGCGTAGTAGCCGAGCACCTGCCCACGACGCGATGGGGGCGCCAGGTCGGTGATGGCCGAGATGCCGGCGGTGGTCACCATGCCGAAGCCGATGCCCTGGCCGACGCGCACCGCGAGGATGATCGTGAAGTCGTCGAGGAACGGGTACAGCCCGCTCATCACCGAGCAGACCACCGTGCCGATGATGATGGTCGGCTTGCGATGGCGGCCCTCCATCATGCGCGCGGCGATGGGGCGCCCGAGCACCAGGCCCACGCCGGCGGCGAAGGTGGTGACCAGGCCGACGTTGGTGAGCGTGCCCAGCTTCTGCTCCGCCCAGAGCGGGAAGATCGGGAGCATGCAGCCAAAGGCGACGAACAACGCGAGCGAGACCGACCCAACGCGGGCGATCGGGCCCCAGGGGATCGGCGCCTCTTCGAGAGGCTCTGCGGACGGCGCCGCGGGCTGCGTCACGCGCTCCCCACGAACGCGCCGCCGGGCACTGGGATGCGATCGCCGTCCTGCCACACCCGCGCACCGTCGATATAAGTGGTCTTGACCCGACTCGAGACCGCCAGGGGTGGGCCGTCCAAGAGCACCAAGTCGGCGTCGAGGCCCGGTGCCAGTCGGCCGACCCGATCGGCCACGCCCAGGATCTGCGCCGGGTTGTGACAGATGAGCGCCAAGGCCGCCTCTTCAGACAGCCCGGCGCGCACACAAAGGCTCGCCATGACGGGCAGGTAGCCTACTGGCACGATCGGGTGATCGGTCATATGCGCCACGAGAATCCCGGCCTCGACGAGCACCTTGGTGTAGGCGAAGTCGAAGTGGATCTCCTCGGAGTTGCCGCAGTTGCGCCAATGCGGACCGAGCACGACCGCGGCGTTGGCGGCTTTGAGCTGATCGATCACCAGGTGCGCCTCATAGCCATGCTCGATGACCGGGCTCAGCCCGTACTCGCGGGCCAGACGGCAGGCCGTGAGAATATCGTCGCTGCGGGCGGCGTGGGCGCGCACGGGCAGCTCGCGACGCAGGGCCTTGAGCAGCGGCTCCTTGCTGCGGTCTTGGGGCAGGTTCGGATCGAGCAGTCGCGCCTGCTCATAGCGCAGCGCCGCGTCGAAGGTGTCGCGGAACATCGCCGCGATGCCCATGCGGGTCAGCGGGCTGCGACCGTGTTTGATGCCGTGGGAGTGTTTGACCGAATGCCCGAACCCCACCTTGAGGCAGGCGGGATCGCGCACGGTCATCTGCGCGATGTCGACGCCCACCGTCTTGAGCACCACGCCGGTGCCGCCGACCACGTTGCCCGAACCGGGCAGCACGCAGACGCAGGTCACCCCGGCCGCGCGGGCCTTGATGAAGGCGATGTCGCCCGGCCAGACGGCGTCACTGGCGCGCATCTCGGGGGTGACGGGGCGCGTGAACTCGTTGAGATCTTTGGGTTCACCCGGGAACCCTTCGGGATAGACGCCGGCATGCACGTGGGCATCGACGAAGCCCGGCGCCAGATGCAGGCCCCTGCCATTGATGACCTGCTCTGCTTGCCCTGTCACCCCGCCGACTTCGGCGATTTTACCATCGGCGACACGCAGGCCGCCGGTGAAGGCAGGCGTGCCGTCTCCAAGGTGCAGCGTCACGTTTTCTATAATGAAGTTCACGTCTTGGCTCACTTGGTGGGGTCTATTTGAGTCTATTTGGGGTGGAGTCTATTCGGGCGGCTATTCCGGGCGACTATTCGGGCGGCTATTCCGGGCGACTATTCGGGCAGCAGGCGCAGGCAGATGCCGCCGGCGAAGTCGGCATGGCCCAGGCCCAGGAGCACCTTGATCGTGTCGAGGGCGGGCGGATCGCGCCAGAACACCATCTCAAACCCCTGCGGCTCGGCTTCGGCGACGACGGCCAAGAAGGCGCGCACGCTGTCTGGCGGCGTCATGCGGGACTGTGCCCACTCCCCTTGCCAGCCGACCACGCTGAAGACCAGCCCGGGTCGATCCAACCAGTGGGCGCGCGCTTCGGGCTCGCCGCAGCCTTCGCTGATCGACAGCTCGAACTTGCGCGCCTGATCGATGACGGTGCGGGGGTGCACGCGAGACGGCATCCAGACGACGAGCAGATCGCTGTCAAACATGGGTGGCTGCCATCGTGAAGCTGCGCGCGCTCATCCGGGCGGCCAGCTGAGGCTGCGGCCCCCGATGACGTGCAGGTGCAGATGAAACACCGACTGGCCCGCCGACGCGCCCGTGTTCACCACCAGGCGAAAGCCCGGCAGGTTCTCTTGCTTCGCCACCAGGGTCGCGACGTACATCAGGTGCCCCATGAGCGGCGCATCTTCGGCCGACATCTGGTCGAGTTGAGCGATCTCGCGCTTGGGGATGATCAGAATATGCGTCGGCGCGACCGGGTTGACGTCGCGGAAGGCGAGGCATTGCTCGTCTTCATAGACGACGTCCGCGGGGATCTCTTTGTCGATGATCTTCTTGAAAATCGTAGACATCTCGCTCCTCAGCAAAAGACGCAGCACGCTACCAGAGCGGGCCGGCTGCGAAAACGGTAGTATCCAGCGATCAACTCTCCCCGGCGCCGCCGGGATCGCCCTCCGAGGAGCTGTATGGCCCTACGTCGCCCGATGACCCTGACCGAGAAGATCCTGTTCGCCCACGCGATCGCGCCGCCCAAAGACGGGCTGCGTCCCGGCGATCTTGCGCGCATTCGCGTCGATTGGACCATCGCCAGCGAGCTGGCGTGGAACGGGATGAACGAGACCTATGAGCGGCTGGGGCGGCCCCCGGTTCATGATCCGTCGCGGTTCTACCTGGCGGTGGATCATACGGTCGACCCGGTCACGCTGATCGAAGATCCCAAGGCCAAGCGGCTCACGGCGATGTCGCAGGACTTCGCCCGTGAGGCCGGCTTGATGCACTTCTACGACGCCAACGAGACCATCCTGCACACGCTGTTCTATCGCGACCTGGTGCAGCCCGGTGAGATCGTGCTTGGCGCCGACAGCCACACGTCGAGCCATGGCGGCATGGGCGCGTTCGCCATCGGCCTGGGCGGCGCCGACATCACCGTCGCGATGGTGCTGGGCGAGTCGTGGATCGAGGTGCCCGAGGCGATCCGCGTCGAGTATCGCGGCCAGATGGGCTTCGGCTTCACCGGCAAGGACGTGATCCTCAAGACGCTGGGCGAGTTGGGCCGCAACACCGTCGCGATGGAGCGCTCGGTGGAGTATGGCGGCGAGGCGGTCAGCAGCTTCACGCCCGACATGCGCTTCACCATCGCCAACATGACCGCCGAGTTCGGTGGCCTCAACGGCATCTTCGAGGCCGACGGGCAGGTGGCCGACTGGCTCAGCCGTCGTAAAGGCTACAACGACGGGGCGAAGTACTATCGCGCCGACGCCGACGCGCAGTATCGCAGCCGACACGTCATCGACCTCAACACCATGGCGCCCCAGGTGGCCAAGCCGTTCTCGCCCGACAACGTGCACCCGGTCAGCGGCGTGCTGGGCATGGATCTCGACGGCGCGTTCATCGGCGCGTGCACCACCACCGAAGAGGAGCTCGTGCTCGCCGGGCTGGTGCTCGAGCAGATGTTGCAGGCGGGACATGCGCCGGTCAGCACCCAGAAGCGGCTGGTGGTGCCGGGCGATCTGAGCATCGTCAAGCGCCTCAAAGAGACCGGCCTGACGGCCATCTATGAGCGCGCCGGCTATCGCATTGGACCGCCCGGCTGCTCGATGTGCCTGGGCATCGCCAGCGAGAAGGCGAGCGACGGCGAGGTGTGGATCACCAGCCAGAACCGCAACTACCAAAACCGCATGGGCAAGGGCTCGATGGCCTGGCTGGCGTCCGCCTCGACGGTCGCCGCGTCGTCCCTCGACCTCAGGGTGGCCGATCCGCGGCCCTGGCTCGATCGCATCGATCGCGATCGCTACTGGTCGATGCTCGGCCGACCGCACCTCACCCGACCGCCCGAGGTGGGTGTCGTTGAGCCCGTGCCCAGCGCGCCGGGCACCGGCGAGGCGAAGGCGCACTTGCAGCAGGCGGTCGCCGACACCTCGACCATCGCCAGCCACGTGCAGCGCTTTGGCGATCACATCGACACCGACGCGATCATCCCCGGCGAGTTCTGTCACCTGACCGACCTGGCCGAGCTGGGCAGCCATTGCTTTCATCACGTCGCACCGGGCTTCGCCGATCGGGTCGCAGCCGGCGGCGCGGTGATCGTCGCGGGCGAGGCATGGGGCTCCGGTTCGAGCCGCGAGCACGCCGTCTGGGCGCTCAAGGGCGCCGGCGTGCAGGCGATCATCGCCCGCAGCTACGCGTTCATCCACAAGCGCAACCTGGTCAACGAGGCGCTGCCGCACTTCGTGGTCGACGACGAGGCGTTCTATGCGTGCGCGGTGGACGGCGCGGCGATCTCGATCACCGGATCGACGATCGGCGTGGGCGATCAGCAGTTCGAAGCGCGAGAGAAGGCCCCGATCCTGCGGGGCATCGAGCAGGCCGGCGGCATCGTGCCGGCGATTCAGGCGCATGGGCCGGAGGTGTTCGAGCGCCTGGGCTGACCCTCGAAGGGTGCGGGCCTCGCGTGGACGCAAGCCCGCAAGGTCACAGAGCAGCCGGGCTCTCAGCGCCAGCTGAGGTTTTGGGGCGCACGACTCGTTCGACAAGTCGAGCGAGGGTGGGAGTTTGAGGGAGGATGCCCGCCTCCCTCAAACTCGGCCAAAAGCCGACTCTAGCGCCAGCGGCGCGTAAAACAGCGCTCAATCCGAGTGCAGCCAGGGCACCAGCAGCCCCACCCCCACCCCCACCCCGGCCCCGACGATCACGTCGCTGGGGAAGTGGTTGCTCGCCACGATCTGGGCGATGCCCGATCCCAACGCCAGCGACGGCCCCACGATCCACGCCACCCACCGCCACGGCGAGTCTGGATCGCGGGCCTCGATGAGCCGCGCCGCCGTCACTGCCGCCGCCATCGGCACGGCCGTATGCCCCGACCAAAAAGACGCATAGTTGACGCCATCGGTGTTCTGCTCAACAAACGGCGCCGGGCCATACATGTATGGATACGGCCGGCCGACGGCGATCTTCGACAGCTCGGTCAGGGTGCCTGCGAGGGCGACGCTCTGCAGCACGAGCAGCGCGTCCTCGCCCCAGGTCTCGCCCTGATTCGCGATGATCGGCGCAGCCAGCGCCACGCCCAAGGCGCCGATGAAGAGGGCGTTCGCGGCCGGCTCAGCAAAGGTCGAGTGCCCACCAATGGCGATGCGATCGAAGGCGTTGACCTGCCCGCGCGTACACGGACAGGGCGTGCCGACCATGCCAGGCTGCGCGAGATGCAGCCCGCCCCACACCCCGAACCCAACCGCCATCAGCGGCGCATCGATCCAGGGATCAACGGTGATGGTGTGAGCGGGCGGGATCTGAGAGGGCCGGATCTGCGAGGGCGGGGCCAACGGCGTGGGCTCCGCACCAACTGCACTTGGCAGCGCTACGGCGAAGCACGCGAGCAAAGCGAGCCGCAGCACGCGCAGTGTCCAAGTCGCAGGCTCGTCTGCGAGACCAGAGAGAGCGAAGCGCGCCGGAGCGCAGCGATGAGCACTGGAGTGAAAGGCGGTCCCCGGCGAAGCCGGGCCGGACCGAGCATGCTGCATTTGAAGCTAGAAGTTGCGGAGGATTGAGCTCGTGTGGGTCACGCCATCGCGCAGCGTGCTGAAGTCGGCCGCGTCGAAGTCGAAGCCCGGCGCAGCGCCGAGTCCGACACACCGCAGCCGCATCTGCAGGCGATCGTCTTCGGGCGTGGCGCCCGGGTTGACGTAGCCAAAGGTGCGCGCGCGCGGCCAGTCGTTGGGCAGGCGGGGCAGGTTGATCTCGCCCGGATCGCCCGCGCTGTAGACGTTCCACACCGGCACTTCGCGGCTCTCGGCGTAGTTGCCGTTCACGCAGGGCCCGGGGGCATAGAGCGTGCGCACCGAGCGGATGATCTCGACCTGGCACAAGTCGACATCCGGGCTGTCGGCGTTGCCCACCGGCGTCCACGAGAACAGGCGATCCGCGCGGGTGATGCCGGTCGGGCTCAAGAAGCCGTCGAAGCGCGCGTCGCCGCCGTCGCCGCTGATGGTGCCGCGATCGATGATGCTCGACGTCGCGCCGCGCAGCTCGGCGGGCACCTGGTCGCTCTGGAACCGCGCCACCGCGGCGCTGACGTAGCCGACACCGTTGAAGGAGTCCGCCGCACCCGCCCCGGGGGGCGCGATGGTCGTCAGGTCGAGGTCGATCCGAGCGCCGGCGTTGCCGATCTCGGCTGCAGTGGCCGAGGCGAGGCCCACGGGGAACAAGTCACCCGTGCCCATGCCGCCGCCCCAGTCGCCGGCGACGATGCAGAACAGGTCGCCGTCTTCGGGCACATCGGCGACCGAGCACGACGCGTCCTGATCGAGCGCGCGATCGAGGGGGATGTTCATGTTGTTGCGGTCGGCCACGAAGTCCTGGTTGCGCAGGACGCCAATCTCGCTGAGCGCGAGCAGGCTGATCGTGTCGGCCAAGGAGCCACCGTTGAGCAGCAACTGGGTCAGGTCGTTGGTCGGCAGCTTGCCCGACGCGGCGACCAGGTTGTCGCGCCCACGGGGGAACGTGGCGATGGTGAAGGGGTGCGGGTTGATGTCGACGGGGAAGCCGAAGACCGACTCCTGCTGCGCGGGCACGACGAGGTTACCCGGGGTGGGCACCTCACCGACCGCGTTGCCGACGAACCCGTTACCCAGGACCGGGTCCCAGCACTCGAAGCGGCTGAGCAGGTCGTTGACGCTGAAGGTCGCCAGGCTGGTGATGTCGAAGCTGCCGAGCACCACGCCCGCGTCGGTCTGACCGTCGTTGCGCAGGTCGTCGTAGTCGCTCAACTCACCGGAGAGCAGCACCGTCTCGGGGGCGGGCGGATCGACGGGCCGCAGCGCGACGCGCGCCTGGCTGGCCGACAGGCTGGTCAGCGTGACGTACTCATAGCCCTCGGCGCCTACGGTCAACATCTGCGGTCCGGTGAGCGCGTCGGCGTAGTCGAACAGGCGCCCCTTGCCATCGGCGCCCGTCGCGCCAGTGTTCTCCGCGTTGCCCGCGTCGCCACGCACGAAGCGACCGGCCGCGCTCTGGTAGTTGCTGGCCGGCTCACCGCCCAGCATGAAGACTGCGCCCGCGATGGGCGCGTTCGTGTCGGCGTCGAGCACCGTGACCTCGAAGTTGCCGTCGGCATCGGCGCAGCCGCCGGTCGTCAGGGTCTGGCCGGGCGCGATGCCCGCGACGTTGCTCAGCTGTGGTCGCGTGTTGAGGGCCACCGGCGCGGCCATGCCGCAAGAGACGAGCACAGAGAACGTCGCCTCACCCGGGCCGGGCGGGGTGTTGACGCGGCGCCACCAGCGATCGCCAATCTGGGCGATCGGCTCGAGGGCCGCCTGGCCCTGGGCCTGAATGGTGACCATCGCGTCGGGGATGATCGCGCCGTTCGTGTCGCGAATCTCGGTGTAGATCGCCGCGCGCGCGCCGCTGCTGACGGTCAGGCAGCTCGAGCCGAGCACCACTGGAGAGTCCAGGTCGAGATCGGGGCAGCCCACGAGGTTGCAGTTCTCGTCGACGCTGCCATCGCAGTCCTCATCGACGCCGTTGTCGCAGGCCTCGTCGCCCGGCTGAACCTGGTCGGCGCAGCCGCCCTCGATGCCGCCATCACAGACGCTGACGCCTGCGCGACACACGCCCACACCCTCGGTGCCGGCCGGGCCTTCGTAGCAGGCCGTGCGGATGCCATCGACGGTGCCATCGCAGTCGTTGTCGATGTCGTCACAGGCCTCGGGGTTGTTCGGGAACGCGAGCGGCTCGTCGTCGTCGCAGTCGCCATCGGCGGGGGTGAAGCCGTCGCCGTCGAGGTCGCAGCCTTCGTCGATCGTGCCGTCGCAGTCGTCGTCGAGGCCATCGCCGCAGTTCTCACCATCGGTCGGCAAGATGGCGCCGTCGCAGGCCCCAAACGCGCCGTCGTTGCAGATCGCGAGGCCCTGCTGACACACGCCCACGCCCACGGTGGCAGGATCGGCGCCGTAACAGGACATGCCAAGGCCGTCGATGACGCCGTCGCAGTTATTGTCGATGTCGTCGCACTCTTCGGGCGCGCCCGGGAGGATAGCGGGGTTGTCGTCGTCGCAGTCGCCATCTTCTGCGCTGACGCCGTCGCCGTCGCAGTCGGAGACGCAGGGGGGCATGCCGCCCCCGCCGCCG
>JBNMOZ010000167.1:0-10004 GCA_051276005.1 Bradymonadia bacterium
GCGGGCTGGCCTGAACGTGAAAGCAGGCGGGCAAGACGCGCGCTTCAGCTCGATCCTGCTCAATCTGCCCCAGGGCGACGGTCACACGCCCGGCCAAGGCGCGGACCTGGTGGTCATGATCGTCGCGCAGCTGGGCGCCGCTCCACTGGGCGCCGCTCCACAGGCGATCGCGGTGTCCTCGACGCTCTGGGCGAAGGGCGCCGAGACCCTGAAGATCAAGGCGACGGTGACCGAAGGCCGGCGCACGACGCAGACCGAGGTGGTCGATCTGACGGTGCAGGCGCCGGCGCATGTGTTCTTTGTGAAGTCGGGCATCAAGGCCAAGCCGACGACGCATACGCATGGTCGTTCTGGCCGACATTCGCACTGAAGCCGGTCGGTCGAGCACCTCGTAGGTGCTCAGCAACGCCGTCGCGGCGGCGATCGTCAGCAGGGCGAGGAGAAGCAGCACGCACCGGTGCGGGCGACTTCGCGGGCGCTCTCTGAAGAGGGGAAGCGAAGCTGACGGGCGTCAGACCTCTTCGCAGCGCACCAAAATGACGGTGATGTTGTCGGTGCCGCCGTTCTCGTTGGCCCGATCGATCAGCTTGTCGCAGAGCTCGTCGAGATCGTCGCTGGTGCGCAGCAGGGCTTCCATGTCGGGGTCGGTGATCATGCCCGACAGCCCGTCCGAGCAGAGCAGATAGACATCGCCCTTCTCGGGGCGCTCGTTCATCACGTCGACCTGCACGGTCGCCTTCATGCCCAGGGCGCGCACGATGACGTTCTTATGCGGGAAGGCCTCGATCTCTTCGGGCGTCAGCTGGCGCATCTTGATGTAATCATTCAGCAAGGAATGATCTTCAGTCAGCTGCGTGAGGGTCTGATCGCGGAAGCGATACACCCGGCTGTCGCCCACATGGCCGACGTAGCACAGGTCGTTGACGAAGAAGGCGACCACCAGGGTGGTGCCCATGCCCTTGAGCTTGCGATCGCGCGCGGCCGACTCGTAGATGCGTCGGTTGCTGAGCTTGACGCCCGTCGTGACGCGGTTCTCTTCGTACTTGCGGCCCTTGGCCATCTTGTAGGGCCAAGTGATCTCGTCGTCTTCCGAGGTCGATCGGAAGAACTCGGCGAGCGTCTCGACCGACATCTGGCTGGCGACCTCGCCCGAGGCGTGTCCCCCCATGCCGTCGGCGACGATGAACAGATTTTCCTCGCGAAACAAACGCAGGCTGTCCTCGTTATGAGCGCGCTTCATGCCTACGTGGGTGCGGCCGGCGGACGCGAGCTTCATCAGAACTCCAGCGGAATGAACAACTCGTCGGCGTCACGCACGACGAACAGGAGGTCTCCGGCGTCGGCGCCATCGATCAGTAAAGGCGCACGCCGCACGGTCAGCGCAGCGATGTCAGCCACACCTTCGCCCAGATGCGCCAACGTTGCCCAGTCGAGATGCAGCGGGGTCTCGCCCACACCGCAAACCAGGCCCTGAGTGCGGACGCCGTCGACGCGAGAGAGCACGACGGTGGCGGGGGCTGAGGTCGTGATGACCAGGCCCTCGTCTTCAAGACCGACGCTGTTGAGCAGCGCGGCGTCCGGCGGCTCGACCTCGCCTGCGATGGGGCCGGTCTCGGCACCCGCAGTCGAGATGCGCCAGGGGTCGGAGCCGGTCAGTTCGACGGCCTCGCCGTCATATACAACGCCCGCGATGGCGGTCACGACGGGCGGCAGCGCAGTGGGCACAATGAGCAGCACCGGCTCGCCAGGGGCGCTGATGCGCAAGAGACCCGCGTCGAGCAAGTCGATGCGCGCGTCGTCGCCCATGGGTTCTGCGGCGATGTTCATGCGACGGCAGGTCTGGGCGGGGGGCGCGGGGGCCACCAACCAGGCGTCGTCGGGCGTCGCGAGGGCCGCGAGGGCATCATCGCGGTCGACCCCGGCGTAATCGAGCAGCTGTCCGCTCACCGAGACCGCCTCTTCACCGATCGTCTGGCTGAGCACGATCAAACCGTATTGCTCAGCTTCGGCAGGCGCCGGCAACGGGATGCTCGACGGCAGCACGCTGGGATCGTCGAGATCGCCAGAGCAGGCCGAGAATGCGAGTGCGGTGAGCAGGAGTGACTTCATCGTCCCTGATTTAACTGGCCCACGGGGCCCAGCGCAAGATAAGCGCGCATCAACCGCCGCGGAGGCTCGCGTTGATGCGCTCGCGGCGGGCCAACCTGAGCTCCCAGCGGACGCGCTCGGCCGCTACAACTCGACGCGGAACGATCCCGCTGACGCGCATGTGCCGGGCCCTTCACCTTCGAAGTCGCCGCGAATCTCGTTGATCACCCGGTCGTAGCGCCCGTCGACGTGCAGCACGATGCGCTGGTCGCCGGTCTCTTCGAGGGTGGTCAACCGCACCGGGTCCTCGCGCACGATGCCGTCGCCGAAGACGAAACGGTCGACGAGCGCGACGCCGTCAGCCAGCAATCAATTGCTGACGCAGCCTGATGGCCCGACGCAACCCGGGCGGCCGGATTCAGAGCGTCGGCGCCAAGGCCGCGAGCACGCCCACGGGATCGGCGACATGCACCCAATGGCCGGCGCCCGCCAGCACGTGGACCCGATCGGCGTGCAACGCGCCGAGGCGCGCGATGCTCGTGGCCGACCAGCGATCGCTCGCGCCGCCGCGCATCAAGTGCACGGCGCAGTCGCCCGACGCCTCGACGAAGGGCCACAGATCGACGGCCCAATAGCCCGCCAGCATCGCCTCGATCGCGTCGACGTCGAAGCGCCAACCCAGACCCGCGCTGGCATCGGTGGCGTCGACGCGGGCGACGTTGGTGGTCATCCAGCGGCCGATGCCCTCGCTCAGCCCGCGGCCAACGAAATGGTCGATGACCGCGGTGCGGGTGGCGAACGGCGGCTCAAGGCTGCGGACGGCCGCGATGACGTGCTGGATCTCGTGGGCGTCCTCGGGATCACCCGCGCCAGGCGGGCTGTCGAGGGCCCAGGCCACATCGACAGGGCCATGATCTCGGGCGAACAGCAGGGCGACCTTGCCACCGAAGGAGTGACCGATGACGGCCGACGGCTGGCCAAGCTGTCTGGCCAACTCGGCCAAATCAAGCGCGCAGGCGTCGAGGTCATGGGGCGGTGCGAAGCCGGTCGAGTCACCGTGATTGCGCAGATCGACGGTCACGAACCGCCATGTTGGGTGGGCCTGCGACAGGCGCCGGGCGAAGCCGCCCCAGTTGCGGCGCGAGCCCAGGATGCCGTGGAGGATAAAGGCGAGCGGCCCAACGTCGGGACCGATGATGTCGTGTGCGAGCATGGCCGCGTGATAGCGCATGCGGTGGGCTGATGGCTACTCGAAGGGCATGTCGGACCACGCCATCGGCATGCGCTCACCCGCATCAGGCCGTTGCTGCTACTGTGCGCGGCATGCGACCGACCCTCGACTTCGTGCACACCCACTCGCCAGCCCTCACCGTCGAGCGCTATACGCTCCCCAATGGCTTGGTGCTGCTCTATCAGCCCGATCCGCAGGCGACGGTCTTCTCGTACCAGACCTGGTTTCGCGTAGGCGGCGCGCAGCGGCATGCCGGGCGGACGGGGCTCGCGCATCTCTTCGAGCACCTGATGTTCAAGGGCACCACGACGCGGCCCGAGGGGGTCTTCGATCGAGAGTTAGAGTCACGTGGCGGGCGCAGCAACGCCGCCACTTGGATCGACTGGACCTATTATCACGCCGATCTGCCCAGCGGGCACCTCGACGCCATCGTCGACCTGGAGATCGACCGCCTGCGCAACCTCGAGTTGACGGCAGAGAAGCTCGAAGCCGAGCGCAAAGTGGTCGTCAACGAGCGCAAGGAGTGCGTCGACAATGAGCCGTCGGGCTTGCTGAGCGAGGCGCTGTGGTCGCTGGCGCTGGGAGACCATCCCAACGGCGTGCCGACCATCGGCTGGATGCACGACATCGAGGCGCTGACGCTGGCCGACTGTCAGCATTTTCACGACACCTGGTATCGCCCGAACAACGCGATCGTGGTCGTCGCCGGCGGGGTGGAGCGAGAGCACCTGCTCGACGTGATCGGTGCGGCGTATGGACCGCTGGGCGCGGGCCCCCTGCCCGTGCGCGATGCGCCGGTGCTCGCACCGATCGAAGCGCCACGCGCGATCGAGCGTTCCCTGGCCATTTTGACCGAGCGGCTGGTGATGGGCTTTGTGTCCCCTTCGGCGACGGATCCGAGGCATCCCGTGCTCGAGATCATCAACGAGATCATGTGCGAAGGCGACTCGGCGTTGCTTCAGCGCGCGTTGATCACCGATGGCGAACTGGCCGCGTCGTTTTACTCCTTTGTGCCGGCGTTCTGCGGGCCGGGCGTGTTCGAGTTGTCGGTGGAGTTGCGCCCGGGGCACACCGCCGACGAGGCCGAGCGGGTCGTCTTGGATGTCATCGCCACGCTCGCGCGGGACGGCGTGCCGGTGGCGGCGCTCGAGAAGGCCCGCAATCGACTCGAGACCCACTTCTATCGGGGCTTGCAGACGGCCGATCAGCGGGCGCAGACCTTGGGCTATTGGGCGGTCACGGCGGGCGACTTCCGCCGCATGTTCACCCTGGGCGATGCGTATCGCGCCGTCGGGGTTGACGACGTCAAGGCGGTGGCGGCCGAGCTGCTCAACCCGCAGCGACGCGTGGTGGTGCGGGCGCGCCCCAAGGCGCAGGTGGCGGCGTGAACCACGATCTCGCCGAGGCGATCGCGGCCGCCCATCCCCGGCCTGGCACGGTCCTCGCCGCGCAGGGGCCGGTGGTGCGGTTGAGCTTGGCCGACGCGGTCGTGGGCGAGCAGGTGCGGGTCGATGACGCGCTGCTCGAAGTCATCGGGTTTCGCGGCACTGAAGCGCTGGCGCTGCCGTTGACGCCCATCGGCGTGCTGCAAAGCGGGGCGCCCGTGGCGCGGGTGACCAAGGAGACGCGCATCTGCGCCGGTGACGCGGTGATCGGCCGCGTGCTCGACGGCTTGGGGCGACGCATGGATGGCGGCGAACCGCTGCCGCCGCCCAACTGGCCGGTGCAACGCCGCGCACCAGATCCGTTGATGCGCCAGCCAGTGTCGACCCCGATGCCGCTGGGCGTGCGGGTGATCGACGGGCTGTGCACGGTCGGTCGCGGCCAGCGCCTGGGCCTCGAAGCCGGCCCCGCGGCAGGCAAGAGCACCTTGTTGCGCCAGATCGCCGCCCAAGCCGAGGTGGATCGCGTCGTCATCGCGCTCATCGGCGAGCGCGGCCGCGAGGTGGGCGACTTCATTCGCCGGCTCTCGCCTGCGGCCCGCGCCCGGACGGTGATCGTGGTGGCGCGGGCAGACGATCCGCCCCTCGCGTGGCTGCGGGCTGCCGAGACCGCGACGGCTCTGGCTGAACGCTTCCGGACCGAGGGTCGCGACACGTTATTGCTCGTCGACTCTCTGACGCGGGTGGCGCGCGCGATACGAACCGTGGGCGTGGCGGCGGGCGAGCCGGTCACGCGGCGCGGCTTCCCCGTCAGCCTCGCGCCGACCATCGCCGGCCTCTTGGAGCGCGCCGCGAACGACACCCGCGGCACGCTGACCGCGGTGTACACCGTGCTCGTCGAGGGCGACGTGCGCGACGATCCGGTCGCTGAGGAGGCCCGCGCGCTGCTCGACGGTCACCTGGTGCTCGACCCAATCTTGGCTGGCGCGGGCCATTTTCCTGCGGTGCGGGTGACGGCCAGCGTGAGCCGCTGCATGACCGATTTGGTGTCGCCGGCGCATGTCGAAGCGGCCGCCCGCTTGCGCGGATGGCTGGCGGCGCGCGATCGCCAGGCCGATTTGATCGCGGTCGGCGCCTATCGGGCCGGCGCAGATCCGGCGGCCGACGCGGCGTTGGCGCGGGCCAAGGAGATCGACGTCTTCTTGCGCCAGGGCTCGGCCGACGTGACGCCGTTCGAGAAGACTTATGAGGCGCTGATGCACTTGGTGCGGAAATGAAGCGGCCCATGACGCGGAGGCGCGCTTGATCCTCGAGACCCATCACGGCCTGCCGGTCGTGCATATGACCCTCTACTTTCCAGGCGGACCGGCCCACGATCCGGTGGGTAAAGAGGGGCTGACGACGCTGTGCAACCGCGCGCTTATTCGCGGCACGCGCACCCGGACCCGCGCCGAGGTTGAGGAAGCCATCGAGCAGCTGGGCACGGAGCTGCTCACGCTGACGCAGGGCTTCGCCGTCGGCCTGGGCGGCTCGATCCTGTCGCGCTACCTCGACGTGTTCGTATCGACGCTGGGCGAGGTGATCACCGAACCGGCCTTCGACCCGATCGAGATCGGCAAGACCCAGCGCGAAATGATCGCGCAGCTGCGGTCGGTGCTCGATGACGACGCCATGCTGGGCCGCCGCTGGCTGCGACGCATCATGTTTGCCGGCACCCGGTTTGCCCATGGCGCGCTTGGCTGGCGCGAGACGCTGCCGACGCTGACGCCCGATGACGTCGTCGCGCATTACGCTCGCATGTACGCCAGCGGCAACCTGACCGTGAGCGCCAGCGGCGACGTGACGGCCGATCGCCTGAGCGCCCTGATCGCGCCGATTCGCGCGGGCCTGCCTACCGGGAGCGCCGCGCAATGGACCCAGACCCCACCGAGCCCCCTGCCCGATCGCACGGCATACCTGATCGACAAGACCGACCGCACGCAGGCGCAAGTGTTCATCGGTCAGCCGCTCGTGCCCGCGCATCACCCCGACGTGCTCGCCCTGCAGATCGCGACCACCGCGTTTGGCGGCACCTTCACCAGCCGGCTGATGCAGGAGGTGCGCGTCAAACGCGGCCTGAGCTATGGCGCACATGCCCGGCTGGGCACCGACCGGATCACCGGTTCGTATCTGATGACCGCGGCCCCCGATGTGTCTGACGTGCCCGAAACGGTCGCGCTCTTGCTCGATGAGCTGACGCGCTTCGTCGATGACGGGCTCAGCGACGAAGAGATCGACTTCGCCCGAACGCACTTGCTGCAAGCCCATGCATTCGCGGTCGAGACGCCCACGCTGCGGGCCGTACATCGGGTGCGCGCCAGCCTGCTTGGCTGTGCGCCCGATCACATCGACACCTGGTGCGATCGAGTGCGGGCGCTGAGCTGTGATGCCGTACGCGCGGCCGTCCGACGCCAGCTTCTTCCACGACAGCAGGCGGTGGTCATCGTGGGTCCCGCGGCGGCTCTGCGCGGTCCACTCTCGGCGCTGTCCCAGCTCGACCGGGTACACGTCGCGCGCCCTTGGGATCCGGTCCCCACCTAACCCGAACCGCTTGACCCGACCCACGCGCCCCGTCTTCGTGTATACTCAGGCAGATTGCCCGAGCGCAGCTGACAGTCAGGAGGCGCCATGCGAGATCCGCGAGACGTCCTCAAGGGACGCGTCGACGGCCGCGTCAACGATAAAATCTTTGGAGCGCAGGCGAAGGTTGACGCCACGAGCCAAGGGCTCTTGAATCGTGCGACGAAGGCCGCCGACGGCGCGATGGATCGCGTCGAGGGTGGCAAGAAGAAGAAGAAAAAGAAGAAGTCGCGTATGAGCTGGTGGCCATTCGGCGGTGGAGACGAAGAGGAATCAGTTCCCGCTTGTCCGCAGTGTAATCGCGAGGTCGATGAGAGCTGGCAGGCGTGTCCGTATTGCGGATACGGCGTCGCCTCAGCGGGCGCCCCGGCGCCAGTGCCCAATCAAGCGGGCGCACCCATGGCGCCCAACCTGCCGCAGATCAGCGGCAACCGAACGCAGGCCATCGACATCGCCCAGCTCAAGCGCCCAGCGCGCCGGCTCGTGGGCTGGATGGTCGTCATGAACGGTGCGCAGCAGTACACCGATCACAAAATCTTCGAGGGCATGAACTCCATCGGCGCCGCCGCCGACAACGACATCGTGGTCACCGACGACTACTTGTCGTCGAAGCACGCCGCGATTCGATTCGAAGACAACGAGTACTACTTTCTCGACCACGACTCGACGAACGGCAGCTACGTCAATGAGAAGAAGATCAGCAAAGAAGAGCTGATCGACAACGACACGATCCGACTGGGTCGCACCGAGTTCCGGTTCAAGGCGCTGTACTGACGGTCCTATCGTCAGCTTCATTACGGTCCGACCGCCGCGAAGCTTACGGTCCCACCGCCGCGAAGCTTACGGTCCCACCGCCGCGAGGCTGACGGCTGCGTCATGCACGGGCTGAGTCATGACCCTTTCGCCCACCGCGCCCATTGACCGCGCTGGCCAAACCGCGCCGTCCACGATACAACCCCAGCATCCCTAAACACAGATTGAGGACGTCCGCGATGCGTCGCTTGCTGAGCCTGACAGCCCTGGCCTTTTTGAGGACCAGCGCACTTCTGACGACCAGCGTGCTCCTGACGACCGCGCTCGTATCGCCGAGCGTCGCGCAGGAGCGAGTGCAGCAGGGCACGACAGCGCTGCGCCTCGACGCGGTCGACATCACTAAGGCCGACGCTGGGCAGTTCGTCTTCTACGCCTCGTTCCTCGACCAGTTTTACAAGGCGATCAAGGTCTCCGATCCGGCCGCATGGACGGTCTACTTCGACGGCGAGCCGGTGCAGGGCGACCTCAAGGTCGGCACGCTGAGCAAGGTCGACGAGGGCTCGCTCACGGTCGTCTTCGTGATGGCCCGCGACCAGAAGAGCCTGACCGACGGAGTCTTCCGCACGGGCGTCGATGGCGTGCGCCGCATCCTCAACAAGCTGCGCCCCAACACCGACGGCTCGGCCGCGGTGGTCTTCGCCAACGGCGTCACCGACTCGGGCCTCGCCCGCGACCACAGCCAAACGGCCACCTGGTTCGAAGACGTCAAGATCAAGGGCCAAACGCCCGCGCTGTACGACGGCATCGACAAGGCCCTGAGCATGTTCCCCGACCAGTTCGGGCAGATTGGCCCCAACCGGGTCATCGTGGTCATCAGCGACGGCGTCGATCGCTACGCGAACGATCCGCGCAAGCTCAAAGAGTACGGCAAGAAGCTCGTCAGCAAGGCCGAGACGCTCAACGTGCGCGTCCTGGTGGTGGGCGTGGGCTACAACAGCCTCGACAAGGAAGAGCTCGAGCGGCTGCAGGCGCTCGCCAAGGCCACGGGCGGCACCTATCGGCAGGCCTCGGATTTGCCCCAGCTCGATCAGTACCTGGGCCACGTCGAAGACGAGCTGGTGCAGCAACAGGTCGTGGTCTTCAACACCAACGACTTCGAAGCCAAGGCCACCGGCCTCAAGGTCTCGGTCAAGCGCCAGGGCAACGACTATCCCACCGGTGACAAGATCCGCAAGCTGCCGGAGCCCTCGTCCAACCTGCTGCTCTATATCGGCCTGGGCGTCGGCGGGCTCGTCGGCCTGCTGCTGTTGTTCTTCCTCTCGCGCGCCCTCTTTCGGACCCTCGGACGCGGCAGGCGCAGCGCTGGCCCGGTCGCGTCTGGTCCGGGCACGATGGCCTGCGGGCAGTGCAACAACCAGCGCCCCGGCGACTGGAAGGACTGCAAGTACTGCGCGGCCCTGCCCCATTACGGCAAGCTCAAGATCATCAGCAGCGGCGAGCTCAACGGCGCCGTGTTCTACGTCAAGGACAACCTGGTCAACATCGGCTCGGCCGAGGGCAACCACTTCATGATCGACGATCCCTCGGTGTCCAAACGGCACGCCGGGATCAAGGTGCAAGACAACCGCTTCGAGCTGGCCGACTACGGCAGCACCAACGGCGTGCTCGTCAACAGCCAGCGCATCACGAAGCTGTTCCTCAAAGACGGCGACACGCTGCAAATTGGCCTCGTCGAGCTCGAGTTCAAGCTCAAGAGCTAGCCTTCGTCAAAGCCGCAGTGCCCAGGCTCGGCCGCGGCGTGGCCGAAGTCAGTCGCTAATTGCGACCAAGCCTTGAGCGCCTGCGCTCCGCCTCGCCTCCGCTCGTCCGTCTCTGTGTTTTGGGGTTCAAAGCCGCAGTGCTTGGGGCCTCGGCGCGCCGAGACTCTCGTT
>JBNMOZ010000168.1:0-9997 GCA_051276005.1 Bradymonadia bacterium
CATGCCAGATACGCGGTTGCATGGGCAGCGAGGCGGGCTCACGGTCTTGGGTACGTCGGGGGTGGTGCTCAGCAGGCGGTTGGCTTGATGCCAGCCGCGCCCCTCATTGGGTGGATCAATCCAGAGCCTGCGCGTTGAGTCGATACTTCTTGAGCTTGCGGTGGAGCGTCGCGGTGCCGATTCCGATCTGCTTGGCTGTGCGTGTCTGGTTGCCGCCGTTTCGGTCCAGCATTGCGAGGATGTATTCCCGTTCGATCTCGCTGAGCAGTCGCACAGATTCCCCCTCCGCTGCGGGGGTTGGGGACGTCTGGCGGATCTCATCGGGCAGATCCGTTAGCTCCACCCGGCTGCCCCGCGCGAGCGCAGCAGCGCGCTCCATCGCGTTCTCGAGCTCGCGTACGTTGCCCGGCCATTGGTAGCGCAGAAGCTGAGCAGCGGCGCTGGGCGCGAGGCCCGATATCTCGCGTTGCATCCGGGTGGCGGCGGCCGAGAGCAGCACCCGGGCCAGCGGCAAGATGTCATCCCTGCGATCGCGCAGAGGCGGAACGCGCAACTCGACGACCTTGAGGCGGTAGTAGAGGTCCTGCCGGATGGTGCTCTCGGCGACCCCATGGGCGAGGTCGCGGTTTGTGGCGGCGAGCACGCGCGCGTCGATGGGTCGGCTCCGGTTCTCTCCGACCCGCCGAACCTCCTTCTCTTGAAGAACACGCAGCAGCTTGACCTGCATGGCCGGCGAGACCTCACCGATCTCGTCGAGCAGCAGAGTGCCACCGTTCGCGGCTTCAAAGAGTCCGGGGCGGTCCGTCGTTGCACCCGTGAAGGCACCGCGCGCGTGTCCGAAGAGCTCACTCTCGAGCAGCGATTCGGTGATCGCGCCGCAGTTGACGGCGACGAATGGCCCCATCGCTCGGCTCGACTCCTCGTGAACGAGTCGTGCAATGCGTTCCTTGCCCACGCCGCTCTCGCCCGTGATGAGCACGGTGACATCGACCTTCGCCACGCGTTGCGCCAGGTCGACAACGCCCTGCATTTTTCGGCTCCTGGCGACGATCCCGAAGGCGTCGTCGACGCTGGGACCCACGCTGACCAAGGCTCGCCGGTGCTGGCTCAGCTTCTTCTCTGCCGCCTTCAAGGTGTCTGTGACCCGGGTCAGGGAGACGTCGAGGCACTCCTTGAGGCGTCCCGAATCGAAGTACAGCAAATCTTCGGCACGCTCTTCACCCCACTCTTCTCGGGTCCGCCCCTGAATGTGGCAGCCCGCGTGGCCTTTGCCGAGGCAGCGATCTTCGAGGGCGTAGATCTCTTTCCCGGTGGCATGACTGACGTAGCCGCTCATCAGACCACAGATGGTCCAGCACACCGCAGAGTCGGAGCGCCCAAAGTGCAGCAAATGTTGCTCCGCTTCGTACGAAGCGAGCAGCATCACGCCCTCCTCAGTGAGCGTGTCTTCACTGCCTTGCTGGGCGCGAAAGAGGCCCTCGAGGGTGTAGATCTTGGGGCCGGCACGACGCCACTCGTCTTTGCTCTCCCAGTCATATTGCGTCTTCAAGGCCGCAGCCATGCGCCAGCCGTGGGCGAACCCAAACTGGGTCAGCACCGCCCGCGCAGCGGTCAGACCAAAATTCTCAGCGAGATACTTCCGGTGGAGCCCCATGGCCACCGCGTCGAGCAGGAGCGCGCGCTGCCCAGCGAAGCGAATCATGCCCCCCTCTGGGTCCAACTCCAAGAGCTCCTGATGATTTAGGTTCTCGACGCGCATAGGCCACCTCAATCATTTTGGAGCAGCCTATTCCGTTTTGATTGGATGCGTAAGGGCGGGGCGCGCAGCCGCAAGCTGCACCGAACTGGGAGCCGTCGTCCTGAGAAAAGGCAGCCTCGACGGCGGCCGCGGTGCGGGCGAAACCCGAAGGCTGGCAGGCCAGCTTCGGCGTTGACCGATGTCTTCAAACCCGAGGGTGGCCCTGAGCCGGCCGGTCTGGCGTGGCCCAACACCCCAAGACAGCGGACGCCGAGGTCAGCGTTCGCGGCGACCTTAGCGCGTGCGATGGCGTCTGCCTTGACACGGCCGGCGACAATCTCAATTGCGGCGCCTGCGGGACCGTCTGCGGCCACACCGAGCTCTGCCTGCTCGGTGTTTGCTCGCCATTCGGTCCGGTGTGCGCCGACCGAATTCTTGGGTCGGTGGGCGCGGGCGTTGACCATCGAGGCGTCGACCGCCGGGATGGGCAACGACATCGAAAGGCTTTGCGGCCGCAGGATGGTGTCGGCAGTCAGCACGCCTCGATCGCAGCCATAAAAGATGCGACCCGGCAGAAAACAGTGCTAGCACGGCACCATGGAGACCGTCTCTCAGAGCGTGGCCTGCCACGACTGTGACCTGCTGCAGAGCATCCCCCCGGTGCCCGCTGGCGGGGCCGCGCGCTGTCCGCGGTGTCGGGCGGTGTTGGCGCGCAGCATCGATCGATCCTTCGAGCGCACCACGGCCCTGGGCATCGCCGCGTTGATCCTCTTCGTCGTGGCCAACGTGTTCCCGTTCCTCACCCTTGAGATCCAGGGGCGGATGTCGGCGACGACGATCATCGGCGGCACCGCGACTCTTTGGCGTCAGGGCTCGATGGGCCTGGCCGCCCTGGTCTTCGCCACGACGGTCATCGCGCCGTTGCTGCACATTACGTTGCTCCTCTGGGTCGTGGGCCCCCTGTCGATCGGTCGGCTGCCCCCCCAGGGACGCCGCGTCATGCGCTGGCTGGCCCATATTCGCCCCTGGAGCATGGCCGAGGTGTTCATGCTCGGGGTGCTGGTGTCGATGGTGAAGCTGGCCGACATGGCCGTCATCGTGCCGGGCATCGCGTTATGGGCCTTCGCCGCGATGATCCCGGTGCTCGCCGGCTCGATGGTCACCCTCGACACGGATCTCGCGTGGCGGGCCCTGGCGCCCGACGTGGCCATCACGTGATGGCCAATGCACCCCAGGCGCCTCAGACCGCCATGCAGCAGGGCCTGGCCATGTGCCACGACTGCGGGCTGCTCGTGAAGCTGCCCGTGACGCCGTCTGGGCGCCACCACTCGGTGCTGCACTGCCCGCGGTGCGACGCCGCCGTGCACGCCCGCAAGACCGGCGGCGTCCAACGCACTTGGGCGCTGCTGATCGCCGCGACGCTGCTCTACATCCCGGCCAACCTGCTGCCGATCATGAAGGTCAGCGCCCTGGGCACCGGCCAGACCGACACCATCATGAGCGGCGTGATGCATCTGCTACACGATGGCATGTGGCCCCTGGCGCTGGTGGTCTTCTTCGCCAGCATCGCGGTGCCCCTCAGCAAGCTCGGCGCGCTCACCTGGCTGCTCATCAGCGTGCAGCGACGCAGCACCTGGCGGCCCGCTGAGCGCACCCGAATCTACCGGCTCACCGAGCTGCTGGGGCGCTGGTCGATGGTCGACATCTACGTGGTGACCATCCTCGCGGCGCTGGTCCAGGTGGGCGCGCTGGCCGAGGTCGAGGCCCAGGCCGGGGCCATCTACTTCGGCGCGACGGTGGTGGTGACCATGCTCGCCGCGGAGTCTTTCGATCCCCGGCTCATCTGGGATCGCTGCGGCGGACAAGACGGGGCTGGCCGACAAGACGGGGCTGGCCGACAAGACGGGGCTGGCCGACAAGACGAGTCTGGCCGACACGGTCAGGCTGGAGGACACGATGAGTGAGATCACACCCGAGGCGTTGCCCGAGGCCACGGTGATCGCAAAGCGCCGCTTGTCGGGGGTGTGGCTCATCCCCATCGTCGCGGCGCTGATCGGCGGCTGGCTGACGTACAAGTCGGTGTCCGAAAAGGGCCCCGAGTTCACGCTGACCTTCCGCAACGCCGAAGGCCTCGAGGCGGGCAAGACCAAGATCAAGTATCGCGACCTCGAGCTGGGGGTCGTCGAGACGCTGACGCTCTCCGACGACCTGGAGCGGGTGGTTGCCACCGCCCGGCTGGCCCCCACCTACGCCAAATTCCTCACCGAGGAGACCCGCTTCTGGGTCGTGCGCGCTCGGGTCAGCGCGGGCCGAGTCACCGGGTTGGGCACGTTGCTCTCGGGGGCCTACATCGGCATCGATCCGGTGCCTCAAGGCCCCCGCAGCCGCGCGTTCGAAGGCATGGAGGTCGCCCCCCTGGTCACCTCGCAAGAGGCCGGCACCCGCTACACGCTCACCACCCGCCGCATGGGATCCCTCGAAGCGGGCGCGCCCATCTTCTACCACCAGGTCCAGGTCGGCGAGGTCATCCGGACGACCCTGGCCGCCGACGGCGAATCGGTCACCGTCGACGTCTTCGTTCGGGCGCCCCATGACGCGCGGGTCCAAGCCACGACGCGGTGGTGGAACGCTGGGGGCTTCGACGCCACCATCAACCAGGACGGCCTGCGGGTCGAGACCGAGTCCTTCTTGTCGATGATCATCGGGGGCCTCGCCTTCGACAGCCCGCCGGGCGACAAGTCTGCCCCCGCCACCGCCGGTCAGACCTTCAACCTCTACGCCAGCAAGGACGCCACCGTTCAGCCGATCTACGACATCAAGCTGCCCGCGATGGCCTACTTCGACGGATCCGTGAAGGGGCTGTCGTACGGCTCGGTGGTCGAGCTGCAGGGCATCGAGGTGGGCCGAGTGGTGGACGTGCAGCTCGAATACATCGCCGCCACGGGAGACTTCCGGGTGCCCGTGGTCATGGAGCTTGAGCCAGAGCGGATCGTGCTGGTCGGTGAGGCGGCCGAGACGCCGGTGCTGCTGCTCGAAGCGCTGGTCAAGCGAGGGCTGCGGGCGCGGCTCGAGACCGGCAACCTGCTGACCGGCGGCTTGGTGGTCAACCTCGACTTCCACGCCGGCAAGAAGACCGTCGAGATCGAGCGCGCGGGTGCCACCCCGATCATCCCGACGGTCGCCACGCGCCTCGATCAGCTCGCCGCCAACGTGGGCAAGCTGGTCTCGCAGCTCGAGAAGGTGCCCTTGAAAGAGATGGGCCGCGAGATCGAGCTGTCGCTGAGGGCGCTGCGCGGCACCCTCGAGCAGACCCGCGCGGCGACCCAAACGACCAACCGAGACGTGTTGCCGATGCTGACCGCGACGGTCACCGAGGCCCGCAACACTTTGCAGAAGATCCAGCAGACGTTGACGACCGCCGACAAGGCGTTGGTGACCACCGACAAGGTCGCCAAGGCCGCCGGTCGGATGGTGGGCCCGACCTCGCAGACCACCGTCGAGATTCAGCGCCTGCTGATGGAGGTCACCGCCGCCATGCGATCGATGCGCCTGCTCACCGACCACCTCGAGCGCAACCCCGAGGACCTCATCCAGGGCCGAAAGGAACCGTGATGCGTCACCTCACTGCAATCGTCCCCCGTCTCCTGACGCTGCTCCTGACCCTGGGCTGCACCAGCCCCGCGGTCGTGTTTCACGCGTTGCCGACCCCCGAGCCCGGAGCCGGCGACAGCCCGTTGACGCTGGTGGTGGGCCCCATACGCCTGCCGGCCTACCTGGCGCGCCCCTACATCACCTGGCGCAGCGGCCCCACCCGCCTGTCGTTCGACGAATACAACCGCTGGGCCGCCAGCCTGGACGTTGAGCTGCTGCGGGCCACCGCCGATCGCCTCGCCGCGCGCCTCGGCACCACCCGCGTGGTGACTTGGCCCGCCCAAGACCCGGGCGACGCCGCGCTGCGCATCACCCTCGACGTCGAACAGCTCGACGTGGTGGCGAATGGGCCGGCCCGGCTGCGCGCTCGGTATGTGATCCGGAAGGGTGCGGAGGATACGGTGCTGGCGGATGGCGTCGCTGATGTGCGCGGGACGATGGCTGGATCATCCGTTGAGGATGCGTTGGTGACCTACGCCGCGTTGGTCGACGGCTTGGCGAGGCAGGTGGGTGAGGCGATCCGGGATCTTCGCTGATCGGGGATCCCCCAGACCAGGGCGCACCCGATCCCGGCCCTCTGATCCCGACCCGTTTACCCGGTAATACCCCCACCCCCGCGATCCTCCGCTTGCGGCCGCATCAACCCGCTATCAAGATAGGCCCATGCACGATGATCGAATTGATCGGCGGCGCTTCACCACTCTACTGGTGGGCGCGACGGCCCTGGCGGCGTGCGAGGAAGGCCCCGCGCCCGAGCCGTCTGATACCAACGCGCGCCCGGTGTTGCACCTCGACGCGTTGGCCGACGGGCGCGCGGTTGACTTCTGGTACCCCGAGCGACGCCACGCTGCCTTCGCGGTGAAGCTGGGCGAGCCTGTCGATGGCGGCGTGGGGCCCGACAACGACATCGTGGCGTGGCATCGGGCGTGTCCGCATATGGGCTGCCCGATCGGCCTGGTGGATGTGGAGCGCAACCGCTTGGGCCCGTGTCCCTGCCACCGCAGCACCTTCGACTTGCGGTCGGGCGTTCAGATTCAGGGGCGCGCGAGCCAAGACCTGGTCCGGGTGCGCCTCGAGGTGCTCGCCGACGGTACGATTTGCGCCACGGGGATCGAGGGCGTGCCCTTTGGGGATCCTCTGCCGGAGGGCGCATGAGCGAGCGGCCTCCGAATACCCGGCCCATTAGCCGGCGTACGTTTGGTCGAGCGCTGGGCGCTGGGGCGGTCGCGGCGGCGCTGCCCGGGCGGGCGGGGGCCAATGAGAACGCGCTGCCCGTGTTGCAGCCCAGCGTGATTCCCCCGACGTCGGCGAAGGTGCAGACCACCGCGTGCGCCTACTGCGTCGTGGGGTGCGGCTACAAGGTCTACACTTGGCCCGTCGGCGAGATGGGCGGAGCGAGCGCCGAAGAGAACGCCTTCGGGGTCAACTTTCCGGTGCGCCCGATGGCGGGCTACTGGGTGAGCCCGCAGATGCACAATGAGGTGCAGATCGACGGCGAGCCCCATCACGTCGTCGTGCTGCCCGACCCCGAAGCGACGGTGGTCAACGTGGGCGGCAACTACAGCCTGGGCGGCTCCCTCGCGCGCCGGCTGTACAACCCCGACACGCCCACGGCTGACCGCTTCCAGTTTCCCCAGATCCGAGTGGGCGACGATCTGGTCCGCATCACTTGGGAAGAGGCCACCGACCTCATGGCGCGGGTCAGCCGCCACGTGCTCGACACCCGCGGGCCCCTGGCCTGGGGCATGAAGACCTACTCGTACCAGTTCTACGAGAACACCTACGCGATCACCAAGCTGGCCTTCGACGCCGTGGGGACCCCCTGCTGGGCGCCCCATGACTCGCCATTGCACGGGTCGGATACGCCCGGCCTGAGCGACGCGGGCATCGATCCTTTTGGGGCGTCGTACCAAGACTGGAAGGACGCCGACGTCATCCTGGTGTCGGGGGTCTCGCTGTACGAGGCCAAGGCGATCCTCTTCGACGACTGGGTCAGGCCGGGTGGGGCGCGGCTGATCGTCGTCGATCCACGGCGCAGCCCGACGGCGGAGTACGCGCTGGAGTCGGGGGGGCTGCACCTGCAGCTCAAGCCCGGCACCGACGCGCTGCTCTGCAACGCGCTGGCCTGGATCATCATCGACGAGGGCTGGGCCGACGAAGAGTTCATCGAGCGCTGGACCGCCCGGCCCGACGACATCCCGGCGCGCGACTCGACCGACTGGCGACGCGCGCGCCACGCCTTGACGTACGCTGAGTATGTCGACTTCATCCGCGGCGAGCCCCTGCACGTGCCCGAGCTGGCGGCCGAAGAGACCGGGGTCTCGGTCAGTCAGCTGTACACCGCCGCGCGCTACATGGCCGAGCCGCGACCGGGTGGACCGCCGCGCACGTCGTTGATGCTCGAGAAGGGCAACTACTGGGGCTTCAACTACCCCAACAGCGCGTCGCTGGTGAGCCTGGGGCTGCTGGTGGGCGCGGGCAATCGGCCGGGCCGCATGATCGGCCGCGGGGGCGGGCATCAGCGGGGCATGATCGCCGGCGGGCACTACCCGTATGAGCGCTCACCCGACCGCATCGCCGGGCAACCCGTGGGCCTCAACCTTGACCGCTGGGCGGCCGAAGGCAACCTCGCCTTTGCGTGGGCCATCGGGTGCACCTGGGCGGCCGGCGGCACGACGAACGCGTCGCGCCTGTTCTCGCAGATGCACGCCCAGGCCCGCGGCGCGCCCGATCAGCTCGACGCCTCGGTCTTCCCCAACGGCCTCGATGGCGGCCTCGACGTCGGCCTGGCAGCGGCGATCCTGCGTCGGCGGGTCGACGCGGGCGGGCTGGTCTTCGTGCAGCAAGATATCTATCCGCAGACCCTGACCGAGCTCGCCGACCTGGTCCTGCCGGCGGCGTCGTGGGGTGAGGATCGCTTCAGCCGCATGAACGGCGAGCGGCGACTGCGCACGTATGCCCACATCTGTGATGCACCCGGAGAGGCCAAATCGGACTGGTGGATCGTCGCCCGCTTCGCGCAAGACATGGGCTACGAGGGCTTCGACTGGCAGACCAGCGCCGATCTCTTTGAAGAGGCCGGGCTGCATTCGGCGAAAGCCCATGACTACCGCGCCGTCATCGAGCTCGCCCGCGACCTGGGCCAGTCGCCCGTCGCGCTGGTCGAGGCCATGGGCACCACGGGCATCCAATGTCCGGTCGTGCGCGACGGTGACACCTTGCGGGGCACGGTGCGCCTGCACTCTGACGGCTTCAACACCAAGACCAAGCGGGCGTTCTTCGTGCGCGGCAGCTACACCATGGCCACCCGCCAGCGCGAGCGCCTGGCCCCCCGAGACGGTGAACACTGGGTGATCAATCGGCGCGCCTCGACGGTGTGGAGCGCGATGATCGAAGACCTGCGCAACCCGTTCCGCATGGCGCAGTTGCCCAACAACCCCATCCAAATGCACCCCGACGATGCCCGCGCCAGCGGCCTCGAACACGGCGACGCCGTTCGGGTGGTGCGCACTGATCCCGACGGCAGCTTCGAGGGCGTGCTCGACGTGACCGACGCCGTGCGCCCCGGGGTCGTCTGCACCTACTTCAACTTCACCGGCGACCTCCGCTACGCCGCCAATAACGTGACCAGCAGCGAGGGCGATCCGGTGTCGGGCAAGGTGCCCTTCAAGCTCGGCCGCGGTCGGGTCGAGCGCATCGAGGACGGCCGATGAGGGTGCGCTGGCCCGGTCTGATGATGCTGCTGCTGCCGATGCTGCTGCTGCTCGCCTGCGACGCCGACACGGCGGGCGAGCTGGGTGCGGTCGACGCGGCGCCGGTGGGCGATCCGTGTGCTGCGCCTGCCGACATCACGAGTGAGTCCGCGGGCGATCCGGCGCGCCTGTCGGGCGTGCTCGAAGTCGATCACCTGCGCGTCGACTGCGGTCCGGGGTTCGACCGGGCTGATACCGTCTTGCGCTTCGTGCCGCCCACGACCGGCAGCTGGGTGATCGAGGCCCAGAGCGGGGCAGGGGATGAGCTGTCCGTATCGCTGCGCGAGCAGTGCGCTGCGCCTACGAGCCAGCGGGCGTGCGCAGACGGCCTGCTGACGGTGGAACTGGTGGCTCAAATGGAGGTCTTCGTCGTCGTCGAGGCCACCGACCAGGGGTCGCCGGTGGACTTCTCGGTGAGCATTCGCCCCACGCCCCCGCCGCAACTGACGAGTGCCCGCGTGTACGTCAACCAACTCTACAACACGGTCGGCGTCGAGGTGGCCGGAGAGGCGCTGGCGCGACCGGTACAGACCGTCGAACTCACGCTCTTGGACGTCGATGGGGCGCCGGCAGACCCCATCCTGCTGCCTTTCGATCGGGTGCACACCGTCGCAGGCGCCTTCGATGGCGTCGCTGGTGTGCACGTCGTGGGTGCGCAGTTCATCGCGGGCGCCCGAGTGCGGGTGTTCGACACCGATCAGACCGCGAGCGCTGCGATCGACGTGGGCATCGAGGCCCCCGGAACGGCCTCGGGCGACACCTGCGATCCGCGCCGCGCGGTGGACGCCTGCGCCGAGGGTCAGCTGTGCACGCCGACCGGCTGTCGCGTCGCCAGCACCGCGTGCCCTGCTGACTG